>NZ_JAWOWK010000006.1:0-266799 GCF_033340375.1 Vibrio sp. 1167
CGTAGATATCTATAATCAAATGAGGCCTCATACGGCTTTAAAATACAAAACGCCCGATGAAGTACATCGAGCGTTTTAGTTAAAAAGTGTCAACCCATATCAGGACGGGTCATATCTTCATTGTATTGCTCACTTTGTTTCAATATTTCCTATCTTTTGTCTGGTGATATTCTTCACAATAAAAGTTTTTTGCCCAATATATAAACAATTATTTGTTAGACTTGATTTGTCATAAATGTTAAATGATGTGTAAATATCTAGCATAAGATGCTAGTAAATGGTTTAAACTCAGATTAATCGAAAGTTTTGCCTGTTAAATGTCGCTTCTGGTCTTTATTTGGCTGGTGAATGCTTTGGAGTTAGAGTTTACTGCTAGATATGTGTGGTTTGGTCAGCATTATTGGTTTTTTTGCTACATTTTTATGGCAAATTACTTCAATGATTGCTAATGTGTGCCGCAGTCTTTGTAAGGTTTTAGACTTTTGTGCTCAGAAAGTGCACTAAAAAAATCTAAAACTCTGACCGTTCCAGGCCCTTACAAAGAAGTCATGGATGCTAACGAAAAAATTTGGAGTTTTACGCATGTATAAGAATAAAATCACGCGCGCTTTATTTATTGGTGCTGGTCTTTCTCTCGCTCTAGCTGGTTGTGGTGAAAAGCCTGCGGAGAAACAAGCTGCTGAGCCTGCTCCGGCTCCAGCCCCTGAAGCTAAATCTGATTCTAAAGAGCCAAAACTTGCTGCTGTTCAAGAATTGGTGCGTGGTAACGGTACAGAAGTTGCGACAATAGACCCTCATAAATCTCAAGGTGTTCCAGAATCCCACGTGATTCGCGATCTTCTTGAAGGCCTTGTAAACCAAGATGCGGACGGTAACACTATCCCTGGCGTTGCAGAATCTTGGGAAACTGAAGACAACAAAACATACACTTTCCACTTACGTGAAGACGCAAAATGGTCAAACGGTGATCCTGTCACTGCAGGTGATTTCGTTTACAGCTTCCAACGTGCAGTCGATCCAGCAACCGCCTCTCCATATGCTTGGTACATGGAATACACCAAGATGAAGAACGCAAAAGACATTGTTGCGGGTAAAAAAGATAAGAGCGAGTTAGGTGTTAAAGCGGTTGACGATCACACGTTAGTGGTTGAGTTAGATACTGCAGTACCATATTTTGTAATGATGATGGGCCACACGACAGTGAAACCTGTTCATCAAGCAACTGTTGAAAAGTTCGGCGATCAATGGACGAAGCCAGAGAACTTTGTAGGTAACGGTGCTTATGTTGTTGACAACTGGGTTGTAAACGAGCGTTTGGTTCTAAAACGTAACGAACAGTACTGGGACAACGAAAACACGACGCTTGACCAAGTTACTTTCCTACCAATCGAGAACCAAGTAGCGGAAATGAACCGCTTCCTAGCGGGTGAAATCGACTTCACGAACGAGCTGCCTACAGAGCACTTCAAGCGTCTGAAGAAAGAGCACCCACAAGAAGTGTCTGTAACCGGTAACTTATGTACTTACTACTACATCTTCAATACGAAGAAAAAGCCGTTTGATGATGTTCGCGTGCGTAAAGCGATTTCTTATGCGATTGACCGTAACATTGTGACTGATGCGATTTTAGGTCAAGGTCAAAAGCCAGCTTACTTCCTAACACCTGAAATTACGGCAGGTTTCAACCCAGAAATCCCTGCATACGGCAAAATGACGCAAGAAGAGCGTAACGCAGAAGCTGCGCGTCTATTGGAAGAAGCGGGTTACGGCGCAGACAACCCTCTTGAATTTAACCTTCTATACAATACATCAGAGAACCACAAGAAACTTGCGGTTGCACTGGGTTCAATGTGGAAGAAGACACTTGGTCTTGACGTTACGCTAGAAAACCAAGAGTGGAAAACTTACCTATCTACCAAAGATTCTGGCAACTTTGAGGTTGCTCGTGCAGGTTGGTGTGGCGACTACAACGAAGCTTCATCTTTCCTAACGCTGATGATGAGTAATAACACTACTGGTGGTATTCACTACGACAGCAAAGAGTACGATGCGATCATGAACAAAGCATTTGCTTCAACCTCTGACGAAGAGCGCCAAGCACTTTACCTAGAAGCAGAGAAGTTGATGGCAAAAGATATGCCAATCGCACCTATCTACCAGTACGTGAAATCACGTCTACTATCACCGAAAGTTGGTGGCTTCCCAGTAAATAACGCGGAAGACAAGATTTACTCTAAAGATCTCTACATCACAGAGTAATTCGTAACTCGATAGAACTATAAAAATGAGGCTCTACATGTGAGAAATTGCATGTAGCGCCTATCTTTAGTCCAAAAGAATTGGACGACTTCTTTAATTTAACTGTCACAGACTGAAAGAGTGAGTTTATGCTTAAATTCATCGCAAAAAGGATATTTGAGGCGATCCCAACAATGTTGGTTTTGATCACCGTATCTTTCTTTCTTATGCGCTTTGCACCGGGAAACCCTTTCTCGACAGAGCGTCCATTGCCACCCGAAGTAATGGCAAATATCGAAGCTAAATATGGCTTGGATAAACCTGTATTTGAACAATACACCACGTATTTGACCAATGTTATCCAAGGTGATTTCGGACCGTCATTTAAATACCTTGATTACTCAGTAAACGAGCTGATCGCGGTTGCCTTACCTGTTTCGGCTAAAGTGGGCTTCATCGCCTTTATCTTTACTTTGATAATGGGGGTTACCGTCGGTACCATTGCTGCGCTCAAGCAAAATACTTGGATTGATTACACCATTATGTCGACTGCGATGCTTGGTGTCGTAATGCCATCCTTTGTATTGGCGCCTGCGCTTATCTACATATTCTCGCTTCACTGGAATATCTTCCCTGCGGGCGGTTGGCAAGATGGTAGCTGGCAGTATTTAGTGCTTCCTGTTATTGGTATGTCGCTACTGTATGTTGCTACCTTTGCTCGTATCACGCGTGGTTCGATGATCGAAACCCTAAACAGTAACTTTATTCGTACGGCACGTGCTAAAGGTCTAAGTTACCGTTACATCATTATCAAACACGCTCTTAAGCCGGCACTTCTCCCTGTTGTTTCTTACATGGGTCCAGCTTTCGTAGGTATCATCACCGGTTCCGTTGTTATCGAAACCATTTTTGGTCTGCCTGGTATTGGTAAACTATTCGTTAACGCTGCGTTTAACCGTGACTACTCGCTAGTAATGGGGGTAACCATTCTGATTGGTTTCCTATTTATTCTATTCAACGCGATTGTAGATATTTTACTTGCAATGATTGACCCGAAAATTCGCTACTAACAGGGACGTTTGGTTATGTTAACGAAAAAAGAAAACCTAGAAGCGATTGAGAAATTCTCCGAAAACTTGGAGATTGAAGGTCGCAGTCTTTGGCAAGATGCTCGTATCCGTTTCATGCGCAACAAAGCGGCGATGGTGAGCTTATTCCTTCTTGTTCTAATGACGTTGGCGGTTATTATCCTGCCAATGATCGCACCGTACACATTTGATGATACTGACTGGTACGCGATGCACGTTGCACCGAATGCTGACCATTGGTTTGGTACTGACAGCTTAGGCCGTGATTTATACGTGCGTACGCTAATTGGAGGTCGTATTTCGTTGATGGTAGGTGTTATGGGGGCATTTGTAGCGGTACTGATTGGTACGCTCTACGGCGCAGCATCTGGTTTCATCGGCGGTAAAGTTGACCGCGTAATGATGCGTATTCTAGAAATTTTATACGCGGTACCGTTTATGTTCCTGGTGATTGTACTGGTAACATTCTTCGGTCGTAACATCATGCTGATCTTCGTTGCGATTGGTGCTATCGCATGGCTAGATATGGCGCGTATCGTACGTGGTCAGACTCTTAGTCTACGTAGCAAGGAGTTTATCGAAGCGGCACATGTGTGTGGTGTAAGCAACTGGAAAATCATTACTCGTCATATCGTACCGAACGTACTGGGTATTGTAGCGGTATACTCTACGCTGCTTATCCCAAGTATGATTCTAACGGAATCATTCCTATCATTCCTTGGTCTTGGTGTTCAGGAACCAATGACAAGTTGGGGCGCTCTTCTACAAGAAGGTGCACAGACAATGGAAGTAGCAATCTGGCAGCTGGCATTCCCAGCAGTGTTCATGGTTGTGACGCTATTCTGCTTCAACTACGTTGGTGACGGCCTGCGCGATGCGCTGGATCCAAAAGACAGATAATTAAAAGATAAGATTAAGGAAGCAATGATGAGCTTATTAGATGTCAAAGATCTGCGCGTCGAATTCACCACGCAAGATGGTATCGTAACCGCAGTAAACGATTTGAACTTTTCTCTCAACCAAGGCGAAACCTTAGGTATCGTTGGAGAGTCGGGATCAGGTAAATCTCAAACCGTATTCGCAATCATGGGCCTTTTGGCTAAGAACGGTATTATTTCTGGTAGCGCAAAGTTTGAAGGCAAAGAAATCCTAAACTTACCAGAAAAAGAACTGAACAAAGTGCGTGCGGAACAGATCGCAATGATCTTCCAAGACCCAATGACATCACTGAACCCTTACATGAAAGTGAGTGATCAGTTGATGGAAGTGCTTATGCTGCACAAAGGCATGGGCAAAGCGGAAGCATTTGAAGAATCAGTACGCATGCTGGAAGCGGTAAAAATCCCTGAAGCGCGTAAGCGTATCACGATGTACCCGCATGAGTTTTCAGGCGGTATGCGTCAGCGTGTAATGATCGCGATGGCGTTGTTATGTCGTCCTAAACTGCTTATTGCCGATGAGCCAACAACAGCACTTGATGTGACGGTACAAGCACAGATCATGGACTTGTTGAATGAGCTGAAATCTGAGTTCAACACAGCGATCATCATGATCACGCACGACCTTGGTGTGGTTGCAGGTTCGTGTGACAAGGTGCTGGTGATGTATGCAGGCCGTACTATGGAGTACGGCAACGTAAACGAAATTTTCTACAATCCAAGCCATCCTTATGCGGAGGGGCTGCTGAAGGCGATTCCTCGCCTCGATACTGAGGGTGAAATTCTGCCGACCATTCCTGGTAATCCACCAAACTTGCTTCGTCTACCGCCGGGCTGCCCTTATCAAGAGCGCTGTCACCGTGTGATGGATCGTTGTAAGCGCGAGGCGCCAATTCTGACACCATTTGGTGATGGTCGTCAGCGTGCATGTTTTTCTGAATGGGAGGCTTGGAACAAATGAACGCAGTAGACAAAAAACTAATTCTGGACATTTCTGAGCTGAAAGTTCACTTCAGCATTGCCTCAAAGTCGGCATGGCCGTGGTCAAAGCCTTCGAGCCTGAAAGCGGTAGATGGCGTGAACGTTCGACTATACGAAGGGGAAACGCTTGGTGTAGTAGGTGAATCAGGTTGTGGTAAATCGACGTTTGCTCGTGCCATCATTGGTCTGGTTGAAGCTACTGACGGCCAAGTAGTTTGGTTGGGTCAAGACCTTACTAAAATGAAAAGCGTTCAGCGCCGTGAGACGCGTAAAGAAATTCAGATGATTTTCCAAGACCCATTGGCATCGCTGAATCCGCGTATGACTGTTGGTGATATCATTGCTGAACCTCTTGAGACATTCTATCCAGAACTGTCTAAGCAGGAAGTGAAAGATCGCGTTAAAGAGATGATGGCGAAAGTTGGCCTATTACCTAACGTGATTAACCGTTACCCACACGAGTTCTCGGGTGGTCAGTGTCAGCGTATCGGGATAGCGCGTGCGCTTATCCTTAAGCCTAAGATGATCATTTGTGACGAGCCAGTATCGGCGCTTGATGTATCTATTCAAGCTCAGGTGGTTAACCTGCTTAAAGAGATTCAAAAAGAGTTAGGGCTTTCTCTGGTATTCATTGCGCATGACTTGTCTGTCGTTAAACACATTTCAGATCGCGTTTTAGTTATGTATTTAGGTAATGCCGTGGAACTTGGCGAGGCCGAGGCTCTGTTTGCTGATCCTAAGCACCCATATACGCGTGCGCTGATGTCTGCGGTTCCGATCCCGGACCCGGATATTGAGCGCAATAAGAAAATCCAAATGCTAGAGGGTGATCTTCCTTCACCTATCAACCCACCGTCGGGTTGTGTATTCCGCACTCGTTGCCCACAAGCAACCGAAGAGTGTGCGAAGACAAAGCCAACCATTTTAGGTAATGACGTTCACGCGGTATCTTGTTTACACGTTAGTGTATAAATTCAGCCTGTGACGGGCTTAAGCGCGACACCTTCATCGGGTCGCGCTTTTTTTATGTGTCTGATTTATACATTCGAATTTCTTGAACATGATGTCCTAAGTTCGATGATTCTCTGTTTGATAGGAAACGCTAATATAGACACAAACAGAACGAGAGGAGAGCAATCATGGGTAAGTTGGTTGAAGGTGTTTGGCAAGATGTCTGGTATGACACAAAATCAAATGGTGGCAAATTTGTGCGCGAAGATGCCGGATTCCGTAACTGGGTTAAAAACGACCCTGATGCGGAGTTTACACCAGAGTCCGGTCGATACCATTTGTATGTCTCTCTTGCTTGTCCGTGGGCACATCGAACCCTCATTTTCCGCAAGCTGAAAGGTTTAGAACCACATATTGATGTCACGGTCGTTTGCCCTGATATGCTCAGCCAAGGTTGGCAAATGGGGCTTCCTGAGCCATTGTTTGGTCACACGCGCATGTATCAAATTTACACGCAGGCCAAACCCGATTACACGGGCCGCGTAACCGTGCCTGTACTTTGGGATAAAAAGACCAATACTATTGTGTCAAACGAGTCGTCAGAGATCATTCGTATGTTTAACTCGGAGTTCAATGCGTTAACAGGGAATCGCGACGACTACTATCCAGAACATCTAAAACACGTTATTGATGAGTGGAACGATTTTGTTTATCCGAATGTCAACAACGGAGTGTATCGTTGTGGCTTCGCGACTACGCAAGAGGCGTATGAAGAAGCGTTTGATTCTTTGTTTAATGCATTAGATAAAATCGATGCTCACCTAGCTACGCATCGTTACTTAGCAGGGAACACAATTACTGAGGCGGATTGGCGTTTGTTTACGACTCTTATTCGTTTTGATGCGGTGTATGTGGGGCATTTCAAGTGTAACAAGCAGCGCATCGCAGACTACGAAAATATACAAGGCTACTTAAAAGAGTTGTATCAAGTAAAAGGCGTCGAAGATACGACGGATTTCTATCACATTAAACGCCACTACTACTTCAGCCACACTGGGATTAATCCGACGCAAGTTGTACCAAAAGGGCCTGATTTAGACCTAAATACTCCTCATGGAAGAGAAAGGATTGGCTAGTTTGCTGCTTCCATCGCAAATGAAAAAGTACTTAACGGTTAGCAATGCCGTTAAGTACTTTTGTGTCATCTAAATACCGGGAGTAGGAAGTTTACTTTTTCATTCATCGCCACCTTACTTAGCGCGTACGATGTCCATCACTAGCTTTCCGTCCACTTTTACAGGACCGTCCTCTTTAGCGCCGAGCGTATACTCAAACACACCAGTCTTCATGCCACCTTTCTCTCCGTGGACCATTAACATCAGCATATCGCCTGATTCTACTGGTTCCATCAAAATTGCATTTACGTTTTCATTCTTTCCCATTTTTAACGGAGCGTAGCCGATAACAGGACCAGGCTTCATTGATTCGTCTGTTCGGTGGACAACCATCCACCCATTGTCATCAGCATGAGCCATTTCAGCGGTCACCGTTCCTCCGGACATATCTTGATCGACGCCTTTAATACTCGGGGCGGAAAAGCTGAATGAAGAAAAACTAATCAGAAACGCAGCTAAACCAAACTTTATCAGTGATGTATTGATGAAATCCTTCATATATATTCCTTAGCAGTCAATGAATTTGTGCATTGCAGTAGCTTTTACGTATTTCCTAGCAAAAAAGTTTAGCTAAAACGTAAATAATGTCGATAAATTGAACAGGGACCGTGCTGCTTTGGAGCCAATGCATTTTTGGGAGTGGGTCAATCGGTGTAAGAACAAGCACGAGCAATGTCGATTAGGTATGGGGGGCGATAGGGAGAAAAGCTTTGTGCACCAGTAATTATAGGTTGTGCAGTGATTGGTATAAAAAACAAATAAGTGTTCTGGCCAGCAATAGAAAAAGCCCTCGACGAATCGAGGGCTTTGTATCTATATCCAACTAGATGTCAGAAGCGATTATTTAGCTTCTTGGTCTGCTTGGATAGCTGTTAGAGCGATGGTGTACACGATGTCGTCTACTAGCGCGCCACGAGACAAGTCGTTTACAGGCTTACGCATACCTTGCAGCATTGGACCGATAGATACTAGGTCAGCTGAACGTTGTACCGCTTTGTAAGTTGTGTTACCCGTGTTTAGGTCTGGGAATACAAATACTGTCGCTTTACCTGCAACTGGAGAGTTTGGTGCTTTAGAAGCAGCAACGTTTTCCATAATAGCAGCGTCGTACTGTAGAGGACCGTCAATGATAAGATCAGGACGTTTCTCTTGAGCCAGTTTTGTTGCTTCACGTACTTTATCAACGTCTGCACCCTTACCAGATTCACCAGTAGAGTAAGAGATCATTGCAACGCGTGGTTCGATACCAAATGCTGCTGCAGAGTCAGCAGATTGGATAGCGATTTCAGCAAGCTGTTCAGCAGTTGGATCTGGGTTGATTGCACAGTCACCGTAAACCAGTACTTGATCAGGCAGAAGCATGAAGAATACTGAAGATACGATAGACGCATTTGGTGCCGTCTTGATGATTTGGAACGGAGGAACGATAGTGTTCGCCGTAGTGTGAACAGCACCAGAAACTAGGCCGTCAACTTCGTCGTTCTCAAGCATCATTGTGCCTAGGAATACTGAATCTTGTAGCTTCTCACGAGCCACAACTTCAGTCATGCCTTTAGCACCGCGCAACTCAACTAGGCGAGCAACGTAGTTTTCACGAACAGCATCTGCATCAATGATGGTTACACCAGTACCTAGCTCAACGCCTTGTTGAGCCGCTACGCGACGGATTTCATCTGGGTTACCTAGAAGTACACAGTCTGCAATGCCGCGTTCAGCACAGATCGCTGCTGCTTTAACTGTGCGTGGTTCGTCACCTTCTGGAAGAACGATACGCTTACCTGCTTTACGAGCAAGTTCAGTTAGCTGGTAACGGAACGCTGGTGGGCTTAGACGACGAGACTTCTGAGTGCCTTCAGTCATAGACTCGATCCAGTTACCGTCGATGTGGCCAGCAACGTGTTCGTTGATGAACTCGATACGCTCTTTATCGTCTGCAGGTACTTCGATGCTGAAGCTCTGCAGGTTTAGAGACGTTTGCCAAGTGTTACCTTGTGCTTTGAAGATAGGTAGACCAGTGTCGAATGCTGGTTTACATAGGCCTTCGATTTCGCTAGGGATATCGTAACCGCCAGTTAGCAGTACTGCACCAATATCCACACCGTTCATTGCAGCAAGAGAAGCAGCAACGATAACATCAGGACGGTCTGCAGAAGTAACAAGTAGAGAACCCGGTTTGAAGTGCTCAATCATGTTTGGCAGAGAACGTGCACAGAAAGTGATGCTCTTGATGCGACGAGTGTTGATGTCACCTTCGTTGATGATATCTGCTTTCAGGTGCTTAGCCATGTCGATTGCGCGAGTCGCAATCAGATCAATGCTCCATGGCACACAACCTAGTACACGAATTGGAGAAGTGTTGAAAATTTCCATCACTTTCAATTCGTTTTGTTTTGCGCTGTCTGCATCGTCAAAGATTTCAGATAGGTCAGGGCGAGTACGGCCAGCTTCGTCAACAGGAGCGTTTAGCTTGTTGATGATAACACCAGAGATGTTTTTGTTTTTAGTGCCGCCGAAGTTAGAACATGCTACTTCGATACGCTCTTTCAGTTGCGCAGGGTTATCAGTACCTGGAGTCGCAACTAGCACGATTTCTGCACCAAGTGTTGCCGCGATTTCCGCGTTTACTTGGTTTGCAAATGGGTGCTTACGAGTAGGTACAAGACCTTCGATTAGCGTAACGTCTGCGTCTTTGTTGATTTGGTTGTAACGTTCAACAACGGTTTCTAGCAGCTCGTCCATGTTGTCGTTACCGATTAGGCTTTCAGCAACAGACATCGCCATTGGTTCACCGATCTTCATATCGCTGTTACGACCAACGATAGTTGAAGTCAGATCTGGCTGATCACCACCTGAACGTGGCTGACAGATTGGCTTGTAGAAAGAAACTTTAACGCCTTTACGCTCCATAGCGCGAAGAACACCCATGCTAACGCTTGTTAGGCCAACGCCTGCGCTAGTAGGGATAAGCATAATAGTACGAGACATTCGTAGAGTACCTTTAGCTATTTGGGGGATAAAAGCTCAACTCTTATTCCATGAAGCTCGAAGAATAGGAGTTGAGCCCCTAAGAAATTCGTTTGAATGAAAATCTGGCTAGCCGAGTGGCTAGCCAGGAATTCAATTAAAGACCTGTCAGGCGAGCAGTGTCTTCAGCGATGACTAGCTCTTCGTTAGTAGAGATAACCATTGCAGGGATACGGCTGTTTTCAGTCGTGATAACGCCTTCGCCGCCGAAGCGAGCTTTAAGGTTAGCTTCGCTATCTACTTCGATACCGAAGATGCCAAGACGGTTTAGAACCATTTCACGGATAGGGCCAGAGTTCTCGCCGATACCGCCAGTGAAAGTGATTGCGTCTAGACGGCCTTCCATTGAAGCAGTGTAGCCAGCAACGTATTTAGCTAGACGGTGGCAGAACACGTCCATTGCGCGTGTTGCTTCTTCTTTTTGACCGTAGTTGTCTTCAACGAAACGACAGTCAGAAGTCACTTCGGTTAGACCTTGAAGACCAGACTCTTTAGTTAGCATCGTGTTGATTTGATCAACAGAGTAACCTAGAGCGTCGTGTAGGTGGAAGACGATAGCAGGGTCGATGTCGCCACAGCGAGTACCCATTACCAGACCTTCAAGTGGAGTAAGACCCATAGAAGTGTCTACAGATTGACCGTTCTTGATCGCACATACAGATGCGCCGTTACCTAGGTGACAGTTGATGATGTTTACTTCTTCAACTGGTTTGTTTAGTAGGCCTGCAACTTCACGAGTGATGAACAAGTGAGAAGTACCGTGCATGCCGTAACGACGGATACCGTGTTCTTTGTATAGGTTGTATGGAAGAGCGTATAGGTAAGACTCTTCAGGCATAGTTTGGTGGAACGCAGTGTCAAATACAGCAACGTTTTTCAGCTCTGGGAAGTTTTTCTTAGCCGCTTCGATACCGATGATGTGAGCAGGGTTATGAAGAGGTGCAAATGTTGCAGCGTCTTGAATACCTTTTAGAACTTCATCAGTAATTAGTGCAGATTGAGTGAACTGCTCGCCGCCGTGAACGATACGGTGACCGATTGCGCCTAGGTTAGCTTTAAGCTCTGGCTTAGAAGCAAGAATAGTTTCTACCATAAACGCTAGTGCTTCTTCGTGAGCTGCACCATTGCCTAGTTGAGCTTCGTGCTTGCCATCAAGTTTCCACTTGATGCGAGCTTCAGGAAGGTGAAGACACTCAGCAAGACCTGACAAGTGCTCGTCGCCGTTCTCGGCATCAACAACGGCAAATTTAAGAGAAGAACTACCGCAGTTTAAAACTAAAACTAGCTTAGACATGTATGACTACCTGTTATTCGTCTGATAAAAAATCAGTTAAAGAATGAAAAATTAATCACAAGAATAGCCGATACCCAGAAGGCTGCGTACTAATCCTGGTCAAAAATTGTTCTAATTCCATATAAAGAAATAGTGATGAACCCTTCCATCACTATGATGCGATCCGTGCAGATAGATATCTCGGAGTTGCTTAAATTGTAAATAACAGCAACAATGAGATTGAGGGTCTGCAAAGGATAGCGATAATAAGCAATGATAACAAAAAAAATTTGAAAGAATATTAACTTTCATCAATTTTTTGTACCTTCAGTTGAAATGTTCAACTATTTTTTAGTGAGAGAGCGGTATGAGTAATAAAGTCGGATTGATCCATAGCCTGAAAGATGGCCAGAATTACATGGAGATCTGGCCGGTTCGTAAAGAGCTAAGCGCCATATTTCCGGAACAGCGTATCATTAAGGCGACTCGCTTTGGCATTAAAGTCATGCCGGCCGTTGCTGCGATCAGCGTACTCACTCAAATGGCATTCAACAATTACCACGCGTTACCTCAATCCATTGTTGTCGCCTTGTTTGCGATTAGCTTGCCACTTCAGGGCATTTGGTGGCTTGGTGCTCGATCCAACACGAAATTGCCGCCTTCTTTGGCCTCTTGGTATCGGGAGTTGCATCAAAAAATTGTGGAAACAGGTTTTGCATTAGAGCCTGTCAAAGCTCGCCCTCGTTACAAAGAGCTTGCGATAATACTGAACCGAGCGTTTCGCCAGCTCGATAAATCGTCATTAGAGCGTTGGTTCTAATTTAAATTGTTTGAAATGGAGTGTGCACTGGCCGCTCCATTTTTGATCCTGCCTCTATTACCTACTTTGACGGTCGTTGATGAAGCGAGCGAAGCTTTGTTTACCAAAGATTCTTTCCGGATGAAGAAGTCCCCCCGATCACAAATGTTGCTTTAGTGTTAAATCTTTCTTTTCTTTACTAAGACTTAGTAGTAATAATAAAAACAAGATGCGCAAGAAGTGCACAGTTATATGAACACAACAATACCGCCTTCAAACATTTGAATTCACGAGTCGATACACATATTGAAAGCTCGTGAAACAAGGACGAAGTCACATCAAGGAGTTATGATGAAAACGAAACGTTTATTAGCCACTGCCGTTCTATCAGCTACTGCTATTTTCTCTTCTACCAGTGTACTGGCCGCCACTGCAACTGTCGCAGTTTCACAGATTGTCGAACACCCGGCGTTAGACGCGACGCGCCAAGGATTGCTTGATGGTTTGAAAGCGAAAGGCTACGAAGAAGGCAAAAATCTAGAATTTGATTATAAGACCGCACAGGGTAATCCAGCGATTGCGGTGCAAATTGCCCGTCAGTACGTCGGCGAAAATCCTGATGTGTTAGTTGGCATCGCGACACCTTCGGCACAAGCTTTGGTGTCGGCTACTCGATCTATTCCTGTTGTCTTTACTGCGGTAACAGATCCGGTTGGTGCGAAATTGGTTAAGTCGATGGAACAACCAGGCAAAAACGTAACTGGCCTGTCTGATCTTTCACCCGTTGCTCAGCATGTCGATCTCATCCAAGAAATTCTTCCTCAGGTGAAAAGCATCGGGGTTGTATTTAATCCCGGTGAAGCTAATGCCGTGACTTTGGTTGAATTACTAAAAGAAAGCGCAAAAGCAAAAGGCATACAAGTGGTTGAAGCGACCGCACTAAAAAGTGCTGATGTTCAGTCTGCGACTCAAGCGATTGCAGCGAAATCAGACATTCTTTACGCCCCAACAGACAATACAGTTGCAAGTGCGATTGAAGGAATGATTGTGGCAGCGAATCAAGCGAAGAAACCTGTATTTGGTGGCGCGACGTCGTATGTCGAAAAAGGTGCAATTGCAGGCTTAGGTTTTGACTACTACCAGGTTGGTGTACAAACCGCGGATTACGTGGCGGCGATTCTTGATGGTCAAGAACCAGGCAAGCTAGATGTAAAAGTCGCGACGGGCTCTGACCTTGTAATTAACGAAAGCGCAGCATCTAAGCTCGGTATCAAGCTGCCAAGTTCTGTGGTTGAACGTGCGACAAGCATGCAATAAGTAACGCTTTTTGGGGTTAAGCCTGTCACGTTGGTTGGTAGAGGCTTGCCCCAAAATTGATACTCGCCGGATTTCTCGTGTAGAGCATTCTGCTAGAGAAGAAGGGGGAGTATACGTTAGAAGTCTTACGTTCAGGTTGGTATTAGCCAGCCTGAGCATGCAGAAAGGAGCAGTTATGTCTGCATTTGCTTTTTTTGGCGCACTCGAAATTGGCTTGATTTATGGCCTAGTCGCTCTGGGTGTGTATCTTACGTTCCGTGTTCTCGATTTCCCCGATTTGAGTGTGGATGGCAGCTTTCCAATGGGAGCGGCGGTGGCTGCAACGGCGATTGTCGCAGGTATTAATCCTTGGCTTGCGACAATAATGGCGATGATAGCTGGTAGTATGACGGGGTGGGTAACCGCTTTTCTGGCTGTTCGGTGTGGTATTTTACACCTGTTAGCTTCCATTCTTACCATGATCGCTGCATTTTCAATTAATATTCGTATTATGGGCAAACCTAATATGGCGTTGCTTGGAGAGGATACTATTCTCACTCCGTTTGAAGCATTGGGCGATGCGATGTTTATTCGCCCTCTGGTTGTTGGGGTCTTAGTTCTTCTTTCCGCTTTCTTTGTCATTCGCCTGCTGAACAGCGACTTTGGTCTTGGTTTACGAGCCACGGGTGTGAATGCGCGTATGGTTTCTGCGCAAGGGGCGAGCACTGGCTTTTATACCTACTTTGGCTTGGCTTTATCCAACGGGTTTGTGGGATTCGCAGGCGCGTTGTTTGCACAAACGAACAGCTTTGCGGATGTGACCTCTGGCGTGGGCACCATTGTCGTTGGTTTGGCAGCTGTGATTTTGGGGCAGACCCTTATTCCCGGGCGCAAGATTTGGGTTGCGGTGTTTGCGGTCATCATCGGTTCGGTACTTTATCGCCTTGCAGTGGCTTTCGCTTTGAGCTCTGGCATGTTTGGTTTACAAGCTTCAGACCTCAACCTGGTTACCGCAGTATTGGTGGCTGTGGCGCTTATTGCTCCAAAGCTAAAACAGAGCATGAGAGCGAAACAACGCGTTACTGATGCTAAACAAGCGGCATCAAAAAATGGTTCTGGGGAGGCATTATGATCGAACTAAATAATATTCAGGTCACGTTCAACCCTGGGACGATTTTGGAAAATTGTGCATTGAAAGGCGTCTCTTTAGAGGTTCCAGAGCATCAATTTCTTACCGTGATTGGTTCTAATGGCGCAGGAAAATCGACGTTGCTTGGTGCGGTGACAGGTGAGACGCCGATGATAGGTGGTCAGGTGATCATTGATGGCAAAGACGTCACCAAGCAGACGGTTGCCCAACGTGCGACGCAATGCGCCCGAGTGTTTCAAGATCCATTGGCCGGGACTTGTGGTGAACTTACGATAGAAGAGAACATGGCTCTAGCGCACATGCGTGGTAAAAAACGCAGCTGGGGGTTGGCGCTCTCTACTAAACGTCGCAAGCTGTTCCAAGAGCGAATTAGCATCCTCGGTCTTGGTTTAGAAGACCGCTTGGGCGATAGCATTGGGTTGCTGTCTGGTGGACAACGACAAGCCGTTAGCCTTGTGATGGCGACGTTATCGGAGAGTAAGCTGTTATTGCTTGATGAACACACGGCTGCGCTTGATCCTCGTATGGCGGCGTTTGTTATCGACTTAACTAAACGTATTGTCGATGAGTTCGATTTAACAGTGATGATGGTGACGCATTCGATGAAAGACGCATTAGCATGTGGCGATAGGACCGTAATGCTTCACCAAGGTGAAATTGTGCTTGATGTGGCTGGAGAGCAGCGCGCTAACATGCAAGTACCAGACTTGTTGGATATGTTCTCCAAAGTGCGTGGTGAAGAGCTGGCAGATGACAGTCTCTTGTTGAACTAAGCGGTATCCGACAAGTCACTACGCCTACTAAGTGTGATCCTCCTTGGGAAAATTGGCTGATATGTCAACTCGCAAGGAGGATTTCTTGTCTCTAATTCTTCAATAACATAGTGGCATATCCGATGACGAGGAGTGCCCATAATGAACCTGCCATTTATTTTTCATAGTCAAACTATTGATGGTTTAGCTTTTAATGACGAGCAAGTTACAGTCAGACTGAAAACCGAGACATTGGATTTTGATTCCGTCTATGTGCGTATTGAGCCGGACAATGAAGAATATCTGGTCGATATGGCTCAAGTAGGAACAGCTGGTGAATTACTACTATGGGAGGCATCGTTTCGACCAAATCAAGATCGAGATGTCACACATTATGTGTTTAAGCTCCTCAAAGACGGACAACAATACTGGCTCGATGCACGAGGCGTACAAAAGCGTATTCCACCCAAAGAGTTCCACTTTAAGTTGAATGTAGAGCATCAACCACCAAACTGGGTCCAAGAGCAAGTTTTCTATCAAATCTTTCCTGACCGTTTTTCTGCTAGTAAAAGTGAGTCTGATATTCGCCACGCTTATGCTCAGTATGATTCTGCCTCGTTCGTCAAGGCGTGGGGAGATGCGGTAGGCTCTCACCAAAATACCGGGGCACGTGAATTCTTTGGCGGCGACCTCAAAGGTGTGGAGCAAAAGTTGGACTATCTTGAACAGCTCGGCGTTACTGCGCTTTATTTTAATCCGATCTTTTCTTCACCAAGTAATCATAAATACGACACCACTGATTACTTCACTGTTGACCCTATGTTCGGCACCAACGATCAGTTTGCTGAACTGTGTGAGAAAATCCGTGGTAAGAATATGAAGATTGTCTTAGACGCGGTGTTTAACCACACGTCAGTGCATCATCCTTGGTTTGATATCCAACAAAAAGGAGAAGGAGCATATGGCAATCCGCAGTCAAAGCTCCGTGATTACTACTTTTTCGAAGGCGAAACCAATCACTACATTGGTTGGAAAGGCATTGGTAACTTACCGGTTCTGAACTTCGAAAATGAACAGGTGCGCGACTACATCTACCAAAGTGAAGATTCTGTCATCAAGTATTGGCTGAAGCCACCGTACTTGGTTGATGGCTGGCGGTTTGATGTAATCCATATGCTTGGCGAAGGGGACGGCGCGAAAAACAATGCTCATTATGTGGCAGCGTTTCGTCATGCAACTAAGTCAGTAAACCCGAATGCTTATGTGTTAGGTGAGCACTTTTTTGAAGCAACGCAGTGGTTGCAAGGTGATCAAGAGGATGGGGCGATGAACTACTACGGTTTTGCTCATCCAGTCCGAGCTTTTATCGCACGACAAGACATTATGTACGATCCAATCAACATTGATGGTTTGGAGTTTAAAGTATGGTTGGACGAAGCCAGAGCAAAAATCCCATTTTCGAATCAGCTATCGCAGCTAAATCAACTCGATAGTCACGATACTGCTCGGTTTATCACATTGGTTGATGGTGATAAGCGTAAAATGAACATCGCGCTAGCAATGCTTATGACTTACGTTGGCACGCCTTGTATTTACTATGGGAGTGAAGTCGGTCTAGAAGGAGGGCTAGACCCGGATAATCGTCGTTGTTTTCCTTGGAATGAAATTGAAAGTTCACAATGGCTATCGCTTTACCAACAATGGGTCAAGATACGTAAACAATGTAAGCCTTTACAGTCGGGCTGTATTCAATGGCTGCATTGCACTAACAACCAGTTGGCGTACGCACGTGTACTGGGTCGTGAAGCAGTCGTTGTTATGATTAATCTCAGTGGTAATGAATGTTCAATCGATTTACCTATGTGGCAACTGGGCTTGGAGGTTAGCCAAGTTATATCGTTGTTAGATGACACAGAACAGGTTGATTATAAAGGTCATATCTCTGTCAATATGTCGGCACAGAGCTGCAAATTATGGCGACTAAAGTGACACCACACTCTATATTGATTAAACTCCTTTAATATATAAACGGTCTCAAACAGCGCGCACACATTTGTTTGGTCTCTTGTTATCTGGTGCTGCATTGCATGCGTCACCAGATAACGAGTATCAATTTAATAGCAGTCATAAGAGACTATTGACCTTTCATATGCATGGTACTCAATGGTAAACCAAAGGCGATTTAGCCTCTCATTTGTCATCTTTTTTCCTCTGGCGTTATTTGTAGTGGTTTTACTCGTGACAACGAAAAATTACTATGATGCGGTTAACCGCTATATCGATTCTGAGTATTCGCGTATCGAGCGTGCAATGTCTCGCGGTATTAAAGTACTCACGGCTTTAGATTACAGCTTCACCAACTATACCAATTACGCTAACCCACTGTTTGAAGAACATAATTCTTTAGTCAAAGAAGGGCTTTGTTATCTTTGGCCTATAGATGTGTTATTACTCGAAAGTGTTTATAGTGAAGGGTTACCTGCGGTTGACCTTGATTATATGATCGTAGGGGATGAAAGCTTATGTCAGCAAGGTTCAACGATTAACCAGTTAGCTGAACAAAAGGCGGGTTTTGCGCCGTCATTGTCATTTCTGCACGATATTGAATCGCACATTGTTGGAATCCATTACATTGACAAGCGCGGTTACGTTATCTCCTCACCCGATACCTACGCAAAAAATTTCACAAGAGAGCTTTTGTCAACGCTAAAAGCCCGACCTTTTTGGCAAAAAACCGCGCAAGATAAAGTGAACATTACCTTGGCTGGACCAGGGCCTGTGTTGGACTCGATGGAAGGTCAAGTCATTAGTATGACGGTACCCGTCTATGAGAAAGGAGAACACCAAGGTGTTTTGTCTATTGATTTTGATATCAATACGCTCATGGCTTCATCGCTAGGTCTTGTAGGTCAGTTTCATTTGGTTTCCAATTTACAATCCATTCCTTCAAACAGTACACGAATCAAACCAGTCGAATTAGAGCGATTGAGTGCGAATCACAGCATGTACTACGAGTACAACCTTTGGGATGAAGCTAAGAACCTAGCGGTTTTTGAAAAATACAGCCTTATTGTCGCACTATTTATTTACGTGCTGAGTACCGTCGTCTTGTTCTATGTGAATATGCATAGCGAGCGACGTTACTTTAAAGAACTGGCAGCAAGAGACCCAATGACCAGCTTATTGAATCGTCGAGGTATGCAAACCGTGTGGCGTAATAAGATGACAAAAAAACAGGTTGCTTTGGCAGTGTTCGATATTGATAACTTCAAGAAGATCAACGACACCTATGGTCATGATGTCGGTGATTCTGCAATTCAGCTTGTTGCAAAATGTATACGTGAAAATATTCGCCATACCGATGTTGCCTCAAGGTTTGGTGGCGAAGAGTTCGTTTTAGCGATTTATGACGAAGATTCAGAGGGCATTAAACTCATTTTAGACAGAGTAAAAAAGGCCATAGATGAGCGCTCGACACGCGTAACGAAAGAAGGCTTTACGATCTCTGGCGGTGTGGTGTTTAGTAAAGAGAGCCGAGTAGAAAACTTTGATGAATTGTTTAAAGCGGCGGATGAAAAGTTATATCAAGCCAAAAGTACCGGCAAAAATAAGATCTGTTACTAGGATTTAGATACAAAAAAGGACGAGATATTCGTCCTTTTTTGTGTTCGGGAGTTATGCAACCTGAGAGTTTAAGTCATCGTGGTAGCGTTGAATATGCTCAACAATTGGTGCGGCTTTGTTGAACGTTCTGATTTCTCTAAATAGGTCTTTTGCTTCAGGATAAGCCTGACGTAAGTAAGAGAACCATTGTTTTACGCGGTTTGGGTAATACAAGCCTTTATCGCCTTTCATCTCAAACTTGGAGTAATAGATGAGCAACTCAACCACCTCGGGCCATGACATTGGCTGGTGGTTATGTTTTACCATATTGCCTAAGTTAGGGATATTGAAAGCGCCTCGGCACACCATCAAAGAGCTAACGCCAGTCGTTTCAATGCAACGTTGACCGTCTTCATAATTCCAAATTTCGCCATTCGCAATCAGTGGGATATCAAAACGTTCACGAATTTGGTTGATGTAATCCCATTTTATCTCAGAAGCTTTATAACCACCTTGTTTAGTACGTGCGTGTACGGTCAGTTCATTTGCGCCAGCAGACTGAATGGCATCGACAATTTCAAAGCAATCTTCAGGGTTCTCCCAGCCAAGACGAATTTTTGCAGTTACGGGAATGGCTTCTGGAACGGCTTCTCGACAAGCTTTAACCACACGGTGAATGAGCTCTGGATGTTGGAGTAGCGCTGCTCCACCTTTACTTTTGTTGACCATTTTGGCTGGGCAACCAAAGTTTATATCAATACCTCTGGCGCCAAGGTTTGCCGCTTTAATTGCGTTCTCAGCCATCCAGTTCGGTTCTTGTCCCAACAATTGCACATGTACTGGCACACCAGATGCAGTCTGAGAACCTTGCAACAGCTCTGGGCATAAACGGTGAAACACATGATCGGGTAATAGCTGGTCGATTACGCGAACAAACTCCGTAACACACAGGTCATAGTCGTTTATCTCGGTCAGGATTTGGCGCATCAAATGATCTAAAACGCCTTCCATTGGGCCTAGTACAACTCGCATAGCTTGCCTAATACAGTTTGGTGGTAAAAAGGAGGGCGATTGTAGCGATGTAAGTTAAGTTTGTCATTAAAAGACTCGAAGCGCCCAATGCCGTCAAACACACAACGTTAGGTTACTTGCTTTTGAGCTCTGAGGTATAATGCCGCCAAATTTATGGGAAACCAGATGTCATGCAATACACATTGATTGAAAAAGGTGAAGTTCACGTCGATGAATCTTGCCTATTTATCGAAGGCGCAGTGTTAGCTGCGAATCTGACGACAAAACCACTCGCTCCTGAAAAGTGGTTAGAGCCGCTATTAGGTGAGGGATTCAAAGCGATTCAACCAGCTGTGGAAGAGCAAATTCACAAGCAGCATAACCGAATTCAACGAAACGAATATTCCGTGCTAGAGCTAACAGGCAAAGAACCTGAACAACTTGCTGATTTTGCCGAAGGCTTTATGTCTGTTTGGCCAATGATTGAAGAACAATGGCAAGACGTTGAGCTCAATGATGGGTTACAGCGTATGCTGCAAGCATTACTGACCACTTTGATGCTGGCTATCGATGAGCCAGCAACGCAGCAACAGATGCGCGACGCAGGTATTGAAACGCCACCGGCCCTGACAGATTTAGTCGATCAGCTTGATTTAATGGTCGGTGAAGTCGCGCTGGGCGCGGATGAGTTGATGGTAGGCAATAAAGCTCAAAGCCTAAACCCATTCAAAGGTATCGGGCGCAATGATCCCTGTCCTTGTGAGAGCGGAAAAAAATTCAAGCAGTGCTGTGGTCAATCACGCGGCTAAATCGAATCGCCGCGCTATCCACTTAACAAAAAGCCGACCAGATGGTCGGCTTTTTGTTAATTTTTACGCGTCAGTAGGATTAACGAATTGGATTAACGCGTTTTGCAGGGAAGAATTGTGCAATTACAATTAATGCCAAAGCGATTAAATTGCCTGCAAAAATTACGACTAACCATTGTGGCATTGATAAATCAAGGAACTGCCATACAACCTTAGAGCAATCACCATATGCTTCAAACATCCAAGGAACCCACTGATTGAGCGGAGCCCAGCTAGGGAATGTGACGAATAAATCGCAAGTCGCGAATGGTGATGGATTAAACTGGTAGTCAACGTGCTGCATCGCAAGTAACAAACCCTTGTAAGCACTTAATCCCCAGCCTATCAAACCTAGCCAGCGGAAAATTGGGTTCTTGGGTGCCAATATACCAACCATTGCAGCGACGCCCACTCCCATCATCGCGACTCTTTCATAAATACACATGACACATGGTGCAAGCATCATGACGTGCTGAAAATAGAGGGCACATGCTTCAAAGAAAACGACGAATAGCAGAAGCAGTAGCCACGATAAACGTCCCTTTGAAAACTGGTTAAGTGAATTTAAAATAGTCACGTTTTTGTTCCTGTCTGAAATAGAAAAAGCTCTGAATACTCAGAGCTTTTTATCGTGGATAAGTTTCCTAATCAACTCAAATTTTAGTGACCACCGGATACTACGGGAGTCAGATCACCACTATGAGGTAAAATCCAACCAGCTTCGTAGAAAGAAGCTGTTGCAGGCTCTAGGAAGAACATGATTCCCATTAGACCGACAATCGCAAGAACGACGGTGTAAGGCAGCGCCATGATAACCATTCGCCCGTAAGACAGACGAATTAATGGAGCGAGAGCCGATGTGAGTAAGAATAGGAATGCCGCTTGACCGTTTGGCGTAGCAACAGAAGGCAGGTTAGTACCAGTATTGATTGCCACCGCCAGTAAGTCGAACTGATCACGAGTAATGAGACCCTCAATGAGTGCAGTTTTTACTTCATTGATGTAAACCGTACCAACGAACACGTTATCCGACACCATAGATAATAAGCCATTCGCCACATAGAACAGAGCTAGCTGAGTACCTTTATCTTCAACGGCAAGCACCGCATCGATGACTGGTTTAAACAGCTCTTGGTCAATGATTACAGCAACGATCGAGAAAAATACTGCAAGCAGTGCAGTGAAGGGCAGGGCCTCTTCAAACGCTTTCCCCATGGAGTGCTCTTCAATGACACCAGTAAATGCGGTCGCTAAAATGATCACAGAAAGGCCAATTAAGCCGACAGCCGCTAAGTGCAAAGCGAGTGCGACGATCAACCAAACCGCAATAAGACCTTGAACCCAGAGTTTTGCGACATCTTGATTTGTTCGCGTTTTACGCTCTTCACGATCAAAATCGACGAGGATCTGACGAACGTTGTTAGGAAGCTTTGCGCCGTAGCCAAACACTTTAAGCTTTTCAACTAAAGCACAAGTGATGAGACCACAGAAAAATACAGGTAGTGTCACTGGAGACATACGGATTAGGAATTCACCAAATAACCAACCCGCTTGGTCTGCAATAATTAAGTTTTGAGGTTCACCAACCATCGTGGTTACGCCACCTAAGGCAGTACCTACACCAGCATGCATCAACAAAGAGCGCAAAAAGGCACGATAGTTTTCTAAGTCATCACGCGTTAGTTCAGTGATCGTGTCATCTTGTGTATGGTCATGGTCACCGATAGGGTTACCAGACGCTACTTTGTGATAGATAGAGTAAAAGCCGATCGCCACGCTGATAACAACGGCGATAACCGTCAAGGCATCCAAAAATGCAGACAAAAATGCCGCGGCAAAGCAGAACGCGAGTGATAGTAGGGTTTTAGAGCGAATGCCAAGTAAAATCTTGGTAAAAATGAACAGCAATAGCTGCTTCATGAAGTAGATGCCCGCAACCATAAATACCAGAAGTAGCAGTACTTCGATATTTGCTACTAATTCGTGCTTAACTTGCGCAGGGCTAGTCATGCCGATAGCAATGGCTTCAATAGCAAGTAAACCGCCAGGTTGTAATGGGTAGCATTTTAATGCCATTGCTAGCGTGAAAATAAATTCAGCGACCAACAACCATCCAGCTACAAATGGGTTTATTAGGAAGAATACAATCGGGTTAATTATTAAGAAGGCTATAATGGCAACTTTGTACCAATCAGGCGCTTTACCAAGGAAGTTCTTGATAAAAGCGTTTCCGAGCGATATCGGCATGATAATTCTCTTTATAACAAAATTATGAATAGACACTACAATAGTGCTTAAGTATCTGTTTGTTAGACTTATTAACTAGTCTTTAAAAACAATAACTTAGTAAAACAACAATCCTTTGTTTATTGTAGTCTTGCCAAGTTACTTCCCCTGAACTCAAGCACCGCTCACTTTCGACCGCAAACTCTACACTCAGGCATTTATTAGTCAATAACAAAACGTGATGCTACCGACTAAAATGACTTTTTAAATGTAATAACGCGATCAAAACGGCGTTACTATACCATGAAAGTCTTAAAAAAATCCTCTTGGATTTTAAATGACGGCCAGTGACGAGAAAAGGCAAATTAAGAAAGAATATTAACTGTGATATACAAAGTAATTTTTCATATTTTGAATATAAAAATGTGACACGGTTGTCTTTATTTCTCCGAGATTTGTGAGCTGTTTAATTAAATGAAAATTCATATTTTACTGCTTTCGCTCGCATGTTAGAGCCTCTTAAATTGACACAACATATAGAGTATTAACTCTATGTTATGGAGTCGTTTCCACTATTGATCGTAAATTTTCTCAAACCGCTAAGTAGTGGTATGATGAGTACTATCGACCCTCAGAAATCAATATTGGATAAAAAGTAGAATGGTCATAAAGGCGAAAAGCCCTGCGGGATTCGCAGAAAAATATATTATCGAGAGCATTTGGAACGGCCGTTTTCCTCCAGGCTCAATTTTACCTGCTGAGCGCGAGCTGTCCGAACTGATTGGTGTTACTCGAACGACTTTAAGAGAGGTTCTTCAACGACTAGCCCGTGATGGCTGGCTGACTATCCAGCACGGCAAACCTACGAAAGTTAACCAATTTATGGAGACCTCTGGTCTGCATATTTTGGATACTTTAATGACGCTAGACGTTGATAATGCGACAAACATTGTAGAAGATCTGCTTGCGGCACGTACCAACATCAGTCCTATCTTTATGCGCTATGCATTTAAAGCGAACAAAGAGAGCTCTGAGCGTACAATTAAGAACGTAATCGAATCTTGTGAAGCTTTAATGAATGCGGCTTCCTGGGACGAATTCATCGCTTCTTCGCCGTATGCTGAAAAAGTTCTGCAGAATGTGAAAGAAGATAACGAGAAAGATGAAGCGAAGCGTCAAGAAATCTTGATTGCTAAAACGTTCAACTTTTACGATTATATGCTTTTCCAGCGCCTAGCATTCCATTCAGGAAATCAAATTTACGGTTTGATCTTTAATGGTTTGAAGAAGCTCTACGATCGTGTCGGTAGCTACTACTTCTCAAATCCAGCTTCTCGTGAGCTAGCTCTGAAGTTTTACCATCAATTGCTCGAAACTTGTGAAAGTGGCCAGCGTGAGCAACTACCAGTAGTGATTCGTCATTATGGTATGGAAAGTGCGTTGATCTGGAACGAAATGAAAAAGCAATTACCAACGAACTTCACGGAAGACGACAGCTAAGCGCTGACAAGTTGGATAAACGAAAACCGCAGTGCCTTAGGCCTGCGGTTTTTTTGTTTTTATTTATAAGTCGGCGACGAACCAAGCACCAATAATAAGGTATGGAACGTTTATCCTGCTAGTGAGAGTCTGGGTAACGGTAGATATAATGACTCTACGACATCTGAAAGGACATGGTCGTAAGTATTGAAGATGGTCAATGACAAGTCCGATGTGACGCCATAAAGCTCTGCTTCTGTTAAGTCGACATGACTCCCTGTCACGTATTCATTTAGCGTCTGTATTGAGCGCGTGGAAGCAGGAGAGGTAATGCTAAGTGGAGCGATAACCGCTAGTTGGTTTAGCTTACGCATCATGACCGATGCATAGTTTTTGAAACGCTCATTTCCGCCTTGTTCTCCTAAATCTTGAATGCTGATTCGTAACTGAGTCAGGGTCTCCAAGCTATCCATGATGTTTTGCCAGTTCATGTGATACTCATTATGCAAGTCATCTCTTTGCTCAACCGCTAGCCATGCGATGGTTACTTCATCCATCAAAAACAAGCAATGACGAATTAACTTACCATGCTCCATCTGGTTTCTTGCAACACTATGGTCATTCCATTGTTCAAGTAGTTTCCCTACTTTAATCTGTAATACGCGATACATGGGTTTGTTTTCAAACCGTGATGTTTCGACTAAAAGATGAAGCTTGTTAGTCAGAGCATCATTAAGAGCGTCCAATTTTTGTTGATCGTTTTGTTGGAATTGAAGCGAGTAGTGAGTAGCAGCTCGGTGGTGTCTCAGAAGGTGAACAACATCTCGTAATAATGTTAACAGCTGATATTTGCGCGCATGTTGCTGCTCTCGTTTAGAAGATAAGTGATATATTCCAGCTAAAATAGCGATGGACAATAGTGTGGAAATCAAAACAAACATAACCAACTCCTTGTTAGTGTTTGGACCTAACAAGGAAGATTGCAGTTTTGATGCCAAACAAAAACTCAATTTAAACAATTGGTTATATTGAATGTTCTTTTTGAATGGTCGTTGTTGGTGCATGGATTCACCAAATTTGTGAATATGGTTGATTATTCGGTGTCGATGCTTGGTGTACGCGTTATTCTTTGTGAGTTACATATTGATTACTTTTTGTAGTCTGATTCAAGTCACAATGTTTAGAAATTAAAATACTCGAACACTTCATATGATATAAGTTGTCTATTTTGTTGATTGTTCGAGGTAATTAATTTGTCTAATAAATTCGACCTATGCTTCAGTACTCACTCAAAGATAACGCTCCCTATCGATACAAATGATGAGGATAGGTACCTTCAGTTTCGTAAGGACAACCCACATATATTTGGTAGTTTTATTCCCGCAGGTACTCCTTTCATACTGAACGAAGGCTCTGTGAACAACATAGCTAAGTTGCGTAGCGAGAGACCTGATATAGCTTGTGCTCTTGATACTGTAAAAAGTTGGTCACAAGAAACCAAAAGAAATGTAGCCAATCTAACACGTGAGTTTGGCGATGAAAACTAACAAGCGGTAGCCCTCCTCTATGAAAAAGAGATTAAGCCTTTTTTAGATGCTACTAATCATACTATGGGGAGGGGGGAATCGATGAGTATACTGCAGTAGGTGCTGCCGCTACTGCTGTTAATGAAAAGCAAGTCAGATTGAGTAATTTCGGGAAAGCTTCGCTCAAATATCAAAACGCCTTACTAGATGTACGTACAGCCTCACGAAGTGGTGCGCAGAAAAAGGAGCTTGTGAAGCTTGGATATAGAGTTAAAGAAGCTCACAGTTCTTTGAATGCCAAATTTACAAAAGAGCTTGCCCATTATGCAGGACGAGTTAAAAGTAGCCGTGGAAACATTTGGAGCAACCCGAATAGGGCTGTCAATATCGCGCGAAGTGGCAGGGATATAACTAAGTTACATTTAACATCTATAGCTAACATCCGCTCAATTCGATTTCTTGAACAAAGCTCTAGTATTGTGGGTAAAAAGATCATCATGATTGATGCTGGTGTTCGATTTAACAATGTTCGAAATGCCAAGAATAACGGAGAAAATTGGCAAAAAAGAGCAGCAATGGAAGTTGCAGGGTTTGGTGCGAGCAACGCTGCTGGCGTTTGGACTACATCCAAAGTGATTGTATCTGGAATGGGAGTCGCTTTGGCTGCTGGCCCATTTGGAGTAGTAGTATTAATAGGTGTTGGTTTAGGGGCTGGTTATGCGGCTGCAAAAATGGGTGATTGGTTTGGGCAAGGTTTAGCAGAAAAAACCTATGAAACTAGCTCTAAAGTAAATTGGTTTTAAAGGAGTAGTTGTGTTTTGTTTCGATCTTATAGTGATGATTGTTGGTTGGACATGGTTACTGAGCACATTGGTTTTTATTCGTGTATCAGCAAAGCGGATTGAGACAAAAATATTGCAGGATGGTCATGATCCAATTGGCTGGGACAGAAATGGGTGGGGTTTTAGATTTCCCATGTACGCCTCAGTGTTGATGCGAGGTAAACCTGCGAAAGTATCGCTGGTAGAAGACAAACTTATTCTAAAGTACGCGACGGTCTTTGACCGAGTGCTTGCGTATATTGTCACAATAAGCTTCGTGATGGCACTTGCTTTGGGAGCAGTAATGGGGTTGGGGCCTGAAGAGTACTGAGTGAAAACCAGTTAAGCGCAGGGCTCTGTAGAACGGTGAATACAAGCCTAGTTGAAAAGCCAAATCCTAGTAAAGGGAACAAAGTGTTTTATTTTAATATTGTAAACATTATTGTTGGATGCACTTGGCTAGTGAGTACCTTGTTTTTTATTCGTATATCGGTAAAGCGGATTGAGAAAAAGATGTCGAAGGATGGTCATGGCCCTGTCGGTTGGGATAGAGATACCTGGGGGGTTAGATTCCCAATGTATACTACAGTTTTAATGCGAGGCAAGCCTGCGAAAGTATCACTTGTAGATGATCAGTTAATACTAAAATACGCAACGACATTTGATCGAGTTCTCGCTTTTGTAGTCACGATCAGCTTTGTACTTTTCCTTGCATGTGGCGCGATTATTACTTGGGGTCCAGAAGAATTCTCTTTGTAGTACAATCAAGCTTAATCGATAAGCTTAACTGCGAGAAAAGGCTTAACTGATTTAGTTAAGCCTTTTCAATAAAGATACTTACATTACGCGCATACCAGGTTGAGCGCCTTCGTGTGGCTCAAGGATCCACAGGTCACTACCACCAGGGCCTGCCGCTAGGATCATACCTTCAGACATACCAAACTTCATCTTACGAGGTTTTAGGTTTGCAACCATTACCGTTAGTTTGCCTTCTAGCTCTTCAGGTTTGTAAGCTGACTTGATGCCAGAGAATACCTGACGAGTTTCACCACCGATGTCCAATTGGAACTTAAGCAGTTTGTTGGCTTTTGGTACTTCTTCACAAGAGATGATACGAGCGATACGCATATCTACTGCAGCAAAAGCATCGAACTCAATCTCTTCAGCGATTGGCTCTTTGTCTAGCTCAGTTTCGCTAGCCTTGTTCTTTTCCGCTTCTGCTTTCTCTTTCGCCGCCATTTCTGCCGCCGCATCTTCTTTAGATGCTTCGATCATCGCTTCAACATTCTTCGGATCGATACGGTTGAACAGTGCTTTGAACTTAGTGATCTCGTGGTCTGTTAGTGGAGCAGCGATGTTTTCCCAAGTTAGCTCTTGGTTTAGAAACGCTTCAGTACGCGCAGCTAGCGATGGCATTACTGGTTTCAGGTAAGTCATCAGTACGCGGAACAGGTTGATACCGACAGAACAGATGTCTTGTAGTTCCTGATCTTTGCCTTCTTCTTTTGCTACAACCCACGGTGCTTTTTCATCAACGTATTGGTTAGCTTTGTCTGCCAATGCCGTGATTTCACGGATTGCACGACCAAACTCACGCGTTTCGTAAAGCTCAGCGATACGGTCAGCAGCAGCAACAAATTCGTTGTAAAGTTCAGGCTCAGCAAAGTTGTCAGACAGTTTTCCTTCAAAACGTTTCGCGATGAAACCTGCGTTACGAGATGCCAGGTTAACGATCTTGTTAACAACGTCAGCGTTTACGCGCTGAGTGAAGTCTTCAAGGTTAAGATCTAGATCGTCGATACGGCTGTTTAGCTTCGCAGCGTAGTAGTAACGTAGACACTCAGGGTCTAGGTGCTCTAGGTAAGTGCTTGCTTTTACGAACGTACCTTTAGACTTCGACATTTTTGCGCCGTTTACGGTTACGTAACCGTGTACGAATACGTTGTTAGGCTTGCGGAAGCCAGAACCTTCTAGCATTGCTGGCCAAAATAGGCTGTGGAAGTAAACGATGTCTTTACCGATGAAGTGGTACAGCTCTGCTGAGCTGTCTTTTTTCCAATACTCGTCGAAATCTAGGTCGTCGCGCTTGTCACATAGATTTTTGAAAGAGCCCATGTAGCCGATAGGCGCGTCTAGCCATACGTAGAAGAATTTGTTCTTCTCACCAGGGATCTCGAAGCCAAAGTATGGTGCATCACGTGAGATATCCCACTGCTGCAAGCCAGATTCGAACCATTCTTGCATTTTGTTCGCTGTTTCAGCTTGTAGCGAGCCAGAGCGAGTCCACTCTTTTAGCATGCTTTCAAACTGAGGCAGGTCGAAGAAGAAGTGCTCTGAATCTTTCATTACTGGCGTTGCACCAGAAACCGCAGATTTAGGATTGATCAGTTCTGTTGGGCTGTAAGTCTCACCACAGTTGTCACAGTTGTCACCGTACTGGTCTTCAGACTTACATTTTGGACAGGTACCTTTTACGAAACGGTCCGGTAAGAACATCTCTTTTTCTGGATCGAACAGCTGAGAGATAGTTCGGCTAGAGATAAAGCCATTTTTCTTCAACTCAAGATAAATGTGTGACGCTAGCTCACGGTTCTCATCTGAGTGTGTGCTGTGGTAGTTATCAAAGCTGATATCAAATCCAGCGAAGTCTTTTTGGTGCTCTTCGCTAACTGCGGCAATCATTTCTTCAGGAGTAATACCCATCTGTTGCGCTTTAAGCATGATTGGCGTGCCGTGAGCATCGTCAGCACAGATGAAGTTTACAGTGTTGCCGCGTAGGCGTTGGTAACGAACCCAAATGTCCGCTTGGATATGCTCAAGCATATGACCAAGGTGGATCGAACCGTTAGCGTACGGAAGGGCACAAGTTACCAGCATTTTCCTTGACGGAAAGTTTTTTGGATCGTTTGCCATACTTAATATTCGCTTTTCTTGATAGGTATAAATAAATTTTGATGGATAATACTACCCCATGAACTGACTAACTCCAAGGTGTCAAACTGCGGAATGCCTTAGTTTTTTTGGGGTTCTGGTTGAGCCTGGACGGTGGTAGCATGACATCTAAAAGGAGGGCTTATGCATCAGTTCACTTCAAAACAAGATTTTTGTCACTGGTTTAACCAATTCCAACATCCACAGTTGGTGGAAAACTGGGCAGATATTCATGGCGCAATTTCGATTACGACACAGGGTTCTATTGATATAACGTTGCCATTCGCAAGTAATGAGCTTCAAACCGTACTGCATGACTGGATCAAACAGCAGCAAGCCTCGGGTAAAGTGGCTGAATTCCCATTTAATATTCGCCTTGGAGTTAAAGCTTTAGAAACTCAAGTGGCTCACTCGGTTAAGGGTGTTAAGAACATCGTTGCCGTCAGTTCTGCGAAAGGTGGCGTTGGTAAATCTACTACCGCAGTTAACTTAGCGTTGGCGATTGCTCAATCTGGGGCGAAAGTGGGATTGTTGGATGCAGATATCTATGGTCCGTCTGTACCTATGATGTTGGGGCAAGAAGATGCTAAACCAGAAGTTCGTGATGGCAAGTGGATGGAACCCATTTTTGCTCACGGCATCTATACTCATTCTATCGGTTATTTGGTGGATAAATCAGAAGCGGCGATATGGCGCGGTCCAATGGCTTCAAAAGCATTGTCGCAGTTATTAACTGAAACAGATTGGCCAGATTTGGATTATTTGGTGATTGATATGCCGCCCGGTACGGGGGATATTCAATTGACTCTGTCACAACAAATTCCGGTAACAGGTAGCGTGCTAGTCACAACACCGCAAGATTTAGCCCTTGCCGATGCAAGGAAGGGAGCGGCAATGTTTAACAAAGTCCATGTCCCGGTTATTGGTGTTGTGGAAAACATGAGTTATCACATTTGTAGTCAATGTGGCGCGAAAGAGCATATTTTTGGTATGGGCGGAGCTGAAAAAATGTCGCAAGAATTTGGCTTAGCATTGTTAGGACAAATTCCGCTTCATATCTCTATGCGAGAAGATATTGACGCTGGCGTGCCAACGGTAGCAAGACGCCCAGAAAGTGAGCATGCAGGGTATTATAAGCAACTTGCCGATCGCGTATGTAGCACGATGTTTTGGCAAGGCAAAGCAAAACCAGATGCGATTAGCTTTACAATGGTGAACTAAGTTTACTATGCCTGTTGGTTGATAATTGCACATTTTAACGTTTGCTCGGAGGTTAATCCTCTGAGCAGGCAGAAACTTATGACTAAACCCTAATTCCAACTAGTAACTATGGGGTGAACTCCCTATAATCAGGCAGTTTATCTTTTTATGTGACTAGAAATCATCATCGGGTGCAAACTAATGTCTGATAATAATCAATGCGTCATCGTAGGTATTGCTGGCGCTTCTGCTTCTGGAAAAAGTCTGATCGCGAGCACTATTTATAATGAGCTTCGCGCGAAAGTAGGCGATCATCAAATCGGTGTCATCACGGAAGATTGCTACTACAACGACCAAAGCCACCTAAGCATGGAAGAGCGAGTAAAGACGAACTACGATCACCCGAGTGCGTTGGACCACGACCTACTGTGTGAGCACCTAGAAAAATTGGTACGTGGTGAAGCAGTAGAAGTGCCTGAGTACAGCTACACTGAGCACACAAGAACAATTAACACCACCACAATGACACCTAAAAAGGTGATCATTCTAGAAGGTATCCTTCTTCTTACAGACCCTCGTCTTCGTGATTTGATGCATGCGACAGTATTTATGGACACACCGTTAGATATTTGCTTGCTTCGCCGTGTTAAGCGTGATGTGGAAGAACGAGGCCGAACTATGGAATCTGTTCTTAAGCAATACCAACAAACAGTACGTCCGATGTTCATGCAGTTTATCGAACCTTCTAAGCAATATGCGGACATTATTGTTCCTCGCGGTGGTAAAAACCGTATCGCAATTGATGTATTAAAAGCTCACATTGCAAGACTTTTGAAAGCTTAAGCCTATAGACGGCTATATCGCTTTATTTTTAGGAGAAGAAGTGGCACCTTAAGTGCCACTTCTTTTTTTGTTTTTAAATTAGTCAGTTGCAGGTTAAAACCAGACACTTTTCACGCTTTTGTGGAACTGTCAGCGGTAAATGGAGTCTGCGCTTATAATTGTAAAAACACTCGAGCAAGGAAAAACAAATGAAGAAACTGCTCTTAATTCTAGCAATACCGATTGTGGTCATTTTGGTCGCAATTTTAGCGTTAACCATCTTCGTCAATCCGAATCAGTTTAAACCCCTTATTGTTGAGCAAGCGCAAAAGCAAACGGGATTAGAGTTGGTGATTGAAGGGGATATCAGTTGGCAATTTTTCCCATCGATTGGCTTTGAGTTGGGACATACAGAATTGCGAAACCCGCAAGGCTTTAGTAAACCCAATTTATTCAAAGTTGATACCGTTGGTGTAGACATCTCTGTTATGCCACTTTTTAGTCAACAGCTTGAAATTGGAAACGTCACGCTTGATGGTGCTGAGTTCTACATTGAAACCAAGAAAGATGGCAGCAAGAATATTGATGCATTGACGAAAGCCCAAACACAACAAGCAGAACAAGAGAGCAATACTGCGCCTACGCAAAATGGTGAAACGCAAACTTCTGGTTCTGATTGGAGTATTAATCTTGCTGGCGTTACGGTTTCTAACGGTTCATTAGAAATGCAGGATAAGCAAGCCGGTAGTTACACCAAACTTTATGATATTTCATTAAACCTTTCCGAATTCGCTTTTGACAACTGGACAACGGCTGATTTTGGCGTGAAGGGCGAAATGAACGACCAAAAGTTCACCGCGAAAGGTCAGGCAGACTTTAAGCTAGAAAAAGGTTTGGCAAACTACGCGCTAAAGAACATCAACTTTGATGCGACATACTCTGACCCTGCCAATAAAATTGAATCGGTAACGATCGGTTTAGACACGTTTGAATTCGATAAAGTAAATAACCTGACTTATGCCATTAAGGGTGACGCTGGTGGTATGAAGTTAGATATGCAGGGTGCTGGTCAACTTAGCGTGGACAAGGCTATCAGCAAAGTACAGTTGGATAAGTTAACTCTTAAATCGACTTTTGAGGGTGATGCTTTACCTCAGTCCCCAATGAAAGTCGACATGGTGTCTGATCTGTCTTTCGACCTAACGAAAAACCATCTGAGTTTTGTTCTAGAGAAGTTAACAGCGAATGCTATCGCCCTAGATGGTAAGGCAGATGTGACACTCGGTGATATTCCTAAAGTACGCTTTGCTCTCCATAGCCCCAATATCGATCTTGATGAGTTCTTAGGGTTAGATAAGCAAGCTGCCGAAGGTAATAAGCCTGCTTCTGGTGGCGAGAGTGCTCCTGCCGGACCTGAGGTTGAGCCTGATTTGTCTGCGTTGAAAGCGTTAGATGTAAAGGGTGACATTACTATCGACAAATTCAAAGCGGCAAATGCGAAGATGGAAGCGGTAAAAACGAGCTTCACTGTAAATCGTGGCGTGTTTGAGCTTACATCTTTTAGTTCGAAGTTGTACCAAGGCTCAATCTCAGCGACAGCGAAGTTAGATGCACGCCAATCACCAGCGACTTACAGTGTTAAAAAGTCAATCAAAGGCGTGAAAGTTCAACCGCTACTTATAGACGTTGCTGAAAACGACAAACTTGAAGGGACAGGTAACATTGATGTGAATGTTACAGGTAAGAGTCTCACGCCTACCGGTATCAAGAAGAATCTATCTGGTACGGTTGTTATCAATTTTGCTGACGGTGCGGTGAATGGCATCAACGTTGCTCAGTTGATTCGTGAAAACTATGCGAAATTTAAAGGGCAAAAAGTTGAAGGCACCAATGAAGCTAAGAAAACAGACTTCAGTGCGATGACGGCGACATTGAAACTCAACAAAGGTGTTGTATCAACGGATAATATGCAAGCTCAGTCTCCATTGTTACGTGTTCGTGGTAAAGGTACCGCAAACTACATCAATGAAACAGTCGACTTTACTATCAGCACGTCAGTTGTAGGTAGCCTAGAAGGCCAGGGCGGTAAAGATATAGATGAGCTGAAAGACATCACGATTCCAATCAATGTGTCTGGTAAGTGGGCAGAACCTAAATTCAAGCTCGTATTCGATGATGTTCTGAAGCAGAAAGCTCAGAAAGAAATCGATCGTGGCGTAGAGAAGCTAACGGACAAAATCAAAGACGAGAAAACCAAAGATGCGGTCGATGGTTTATTGAAGAATCTTTTCAACTAACCGTGCGTGAAAATCAAAAGGGTTGGCATTTTGCCAACCCTTTTTAAATTACTCTGCGAGTGTTACCAATCGACGCCTTTGAGGGCTTTTACGCCAGATTCAAATGCGTGCTTTACATTTTTCACTTCAGAAACGGTATCGGCCATTTCAATCAGGGTTCGATGTGCGCCACGCCCAGTAATAATAACCGACTGCATTTTAGGTCGGTTGCTCAGTGCTTCGACCACTTCGTCTAAGTCGATGTAGCCGTAGCTCACCATATAAGTTAGCTCGTCAAACAAGATGACATCGATAGAGTCGTCTTGCAGCATGCGTTTACATTCTTGCCATACGCCTTGCGCTGCTTCGGTATCAGCGGCTTTGTTTTGAGTTTCCCATGTAAAGCCGGTCGCCATTACTTGGAATTCAACGCCGAGTTTCTCAAGTAGGTTGCGCTCACCGTTGTCCCAAGTACCTTTAATAAACTGCGCGACAGCACAATTCAAACCATGACCCACTGCGCGTGCGATCGTACCGAATCCTGATGTCGATTTACCTTTACCATTTCCGGTAATGATCAGTAGCAGACCTTTTTCCTCTTGAGCAGCAGCGATTTTTGCGTCTACCTGTTCTTTGACTTTTTGTTGGCGAGCTTTATGGCGTGCTTCTTTATTTTCTTCGATAGACATAATACTTCCTTAATTCCTTTTCGTGCTGTGCCCAAGCTAATTTGGGTTCATTGATTTATCTCGCTATGATAGACCAACATATCGTGAAGAAAAACCACCGATAATTCAGGGAATAAAATGAAGAAAATACTTGTTGTTTGTATGGGAAACATTTGTCGGTCACCAACTGGAGAGGCAGTGTTAAGAGCGAAAGCTCAAAAGCTAGGCGTTGAAGTAGAGGTTGATTCGGCAGGTACAATTGGCTACCACGCAGGAAACCGACCGGATTCAAGAGCGATGGCAGCAGGAAAGCAGCGAGGTTATTCTTTTAAAGGAATGCAAGCGCGCCAAGTCACCATTGATGACTTTGAAAAGTTTGACCTTATATTAGCCGCAGATAAAGCAAATTTGGCCGATTTATTGGATATTTGTCCGTTGAAGTATCGACACAAAGTATCGTTATTTTTAAGTCATTCTGAGTCAGTTTACGACGAAGTCCCGGACCCATATTATGGTGGGGAAGATGGCTTTGAACTGGTGCTTGATTTAATCGAAGAGGCATCAGACGCAATTTTGAAGAAGCTATAATCACCGTACTTGAAGACAATAGAAAAAGGGATGAGCTCAGCTCATCCCTTTTTATTCGTGTTAACCCGCTAGTATGTCGGTTGCGACTTTGTAGCTTGGGTCTTCCTTCACGTTAATTTCAACCAAGCTGCCAGCTTTGTCCAAAAGTTTACGACAATCTGGGCTTAGGTGACGAAGGTGCAGCGTTTTACCTTGAGCATTGTAACGCTCAGCCAGTGTTTCAATGGCTTCAATTGCAGAGTGATCTGTCACGCGAGAGTCTGCAAAATCGACAATCACATCTTTTGGATCTTCAGGCGCGTTAAACAACTCCAGGAAGTTAGCCGCAGAGCCAAAGAAAATAGGGCCGTGAATCTTGTACTCTTTTGAACCTTCCTCGTTTAAGCACGTGTCGGCATAGATGTGCTTAGCGTGTTGCCATGCAAACATTAATGCAGAAACGATAACACCAACCGCTACGGCAACAGCAAGGTCAGTAAGAACAGTAACAACGGTCACAAGAACAATAACGAAGAAGTCTTGCTTCGGTACGCGGCGTGCTAGCTTAAATGTTGCCCATTCGAATGTACCAATGACAACCATGAACATCACACCAACCAGAGCAGCGAGTGGGATCATTTCAATTAGCGAAGAAGCGAATAAGATAAACATCAATAGAGCGATAGCCGCAACGATACCAGATAGACGGCCGCGACCACCTGAGTTTACGTTGATCATCGACTGACCAATCATCGCACAACCACCCATTGCGCCAAACACAGAACACGTCATGTTTGCCATACCTTGACCGATACATTCGCGGTTAGATTGACCACGAGTATTCGTCATCTCATCTAAAACTGTCAGTGTTAGTAGAGATTCAATTAGACCAATGGCCGCTAGAATGATCGCGTATGGAAGAATGATTTGTAGAGTTTCTAGCGTAAATGGCACCGCCGGAATAGAGAAGGTCGGCAGTGAACCTGCGAGTGTTGCCGCTTCATCACCAGACATTGTACGCAGGAAGTCAACAACAGTACGAGTTTCCAGATCCAAACCAACCACTAAAGCAGTCACCGTTACGATTGCAACAAGTGAAGAGGGTACAGCCGTTGTGATTTTTGGTAGAAAGTGAATGATTGCCATAGTTAGCGCAACCAAACCAAGCATTAGTAGCATTTGGTCTTGTGGTAGCCAAGTAAGCATGCCGTTGATATCTGGCGCTTTAAACTGACCCAACTGAGCTAGGAAGATAACAATAGCCAGACCGTTCACAAAACCAATCATCACAGGGTGAGGCACGATACGGATGAACTTACCCAATTTAAACATACCAGCGGCAATTTGAAGAATACCAGCGAGCATGATGGCTGCGAATAGGTACTGGACACCGTGAGTCGCGACAAGCGAAACCATTACGACTGCCATGGCACCTGTTGCACCAGAAATCATGCCAGGACGACCACCGAAAATGGAAGTAATAAGACCAACGATGAATGCAGCGTAAAGACCGACCATCGGATCTACGCCTGCGACGAACGCAAATGCGACAGCTTCAGGAACCAATGCTAGCGCAACGGTTAAGCCTGATAGCACATCATTTTTTACGGAGTGCTTAGAAAATTGGGGAAATTCGAACATGTTTGTTTTTAAGTTCTCTTTGCAATGAGTTAAACCCGACACATATTCGTATTTGCACAAGCCACTGGAAGGTTGATTTTTAATCAAACATTGCAGTGGAAACCGTAGTATTAAAAGAGCAGCATCAGAATGGTGTCGAAAACTTGAGTCGGCGCATGCTACCGAAAAGTGTGATTAAGTTCAAGAATGATACGAATAATGGCGTACAAATGTGATCACGAATTGGTATTTATATGAACAATTTATTGGGCAAATATGAAGATAAAAAAGGCTACCAGATGGTAGCCTTTAATTTATTTATGCCGTTAAGCAGTTGAACGTAATGATTTAGCCTAGTTAAAGTTAGGCTTTGTCATCTCTGCCGATGCACGGTTTTTAGCCACTTGGCTACCAGCACCTTTAGCTTGGTAACGTTCGGTTTTGAACGGTGCTGCTGCAACCGTGATTTCGCGTAGCTCTTGAGGGCCAGGTGCTTTCGTCATCGGTGCGCTAGCGTTTAGCTTAGCCGCAACTTTAATGGCTTCGACTTTAGGCTCTGGTTTATCTACTGGCGCTTCGGCTGCAATCTCTTTTGCTGCTTCAACGATAGGCTCTTCAGCAGGTGCCGTTTCTACGATGACATCAACCGGTTCAGCATGTTCAGTTACAGGAGTTTCAACGATAGGCTCTACCGATGCTGTTTCTACTACTGCCGATTCAGCTTTTTCTGCGATTACTGTTTCAACAACAGGTGCTTCTACTACTGGAGCTTCCACTTTCGCTTCAACGGTTTCTTGAACCTTGTGTTCAACAACTGGCGCATCTGTTACGACAGGTTGCTCGCGACGAATAATCACTTTACCCATTGCCATTTCTGGACACGCAAAGCCACCTTGGATTGTAGGTACTGCTGCTACAGCTTCTTCCTTAACTCGCTCTTCCTTCTTAGGTGCTGGTTTCGGAATGTAACGTGGCATTACTTTACCCATAGCCATTTCAGGAGAAGCGACACCTCCCTTACGTAGGCGGAACGGGTTAGGGCGGCGATCACGGCCACGGCGACGACGCTGGCCGCTTGCACGCAGGTGACGTGGCGAACGACGGTTACGACGTTGCTTAGACTCTGCTTGCTTGTTGTCTTGTTGTGCTTCTACCGCTGCTTCTGTTGGCTTCTCAACTTTGGTTTCAACCGTTTCTTGAGTCTTAACCGCTGTTTCTTCGGCTTTCTTCTCAATAGCTTCTTGGTCCTTAACGCGTACAGACTTGTTCAATTTGCGACGTTGGCGGCGCTCTTTCACTTTTTCTGCTTTCGCATTTTGCTGCTTCGGTTTGCTCTCTTCTGGTTTTGTTTCAGTACGAGCTTCCGCTGCTAGCTGCAGACCTTTTTCCGCTACTTTTGCGTTTGCTTTCTGCTCTTGGGCTTTATCTGCCTGTTGAGCTTTAGGTTTACGCTTTTGGTTACGGTTTTGCGGTTTATTTGTTTGTTGTTGAGCTTCGTTTTGCTCATTAGCCTGCTCATCACGAGGCTTACGACGACGTCGGTTATCGCGATTGTCGCGGTTATCACGATTATCGCGCTGGTTGTTATTGCGACGACGATCGTTACGATCACGTTTGTTACGTCGATTATCGCGATTTGGTTTTTTCTCTTCCTGAGGTTTCTGTTCTTCTTTTGTTTCTTCAGAACCACCGAATAGGAAGCTACCAAGTGCTTTAAACAGACGGCTGAACAATCCAGGTTTCTCTTCTTGTTCAACGTTTTGTTCTTTCTTCTTCGCCTCAGGAGCTGGTTTAGCTGCTGGTGCAGGTGCGGTTTGAGACGGAGCCGCAAAGCCTTTAAGAACTGGCTCTTCAATTCGTTTTGGTTTTACGTCAACTTCCGCTGGCTCTTTACCTTCCGCTTCTTTCATTGCTTCCAGTTTTTTAGGAAGTAGGTAAGAAATCAGATCGAACTCTTCACCTTCACGAACACGGATAACTTCGAAGTGCGGCGTTTCCATGTCAGAGTTTGGAACAACCGTAATCTTCACTTCTTGAATGCGTTCGATATGGTTAACTGAACGACGTTTTTCGTTCAACAAGTAAGAAGCGATTGGCACAGGTACAACTGCGAGAACTTGCGCTGTATTGTCTTTCAGTGCTTCCTCTTCGATTAAACGAAGTACAGAAAGTGCTAGAGATTCGTTGTCGCGAACGACTCCAGTGCCGCTACAGCGAGGACAGATGTGGTGGCTTGCTTCTGCTAGAGAAGGGCTTAAACGTTGACGTGACATCTCCAACAAACCAAAGCGAGAAATACGACCGATTTGTACACGAGCGCGATCAAGACGAACGGCTTCACGTAGACGGTTTTCTACTTCTCGTTGGTGGCGAACAGGTGTCATATCGATAAAGTCGATAACCACTAAGCCACCCAAGTCACGTAGACGTAACTGGCGAGCAATTTCGTCGGCTGCTTCTAGGTTCGTGTTTAGGGCTGTTTCTTCAATATCACCGCCCTTGGTTGCACGAGCAGAGTTGATATCGATAGACGTTAGTGCCTCAGTCGGGTCAATAACAATAGAACCACCAGATGGCAGACGCACTTCACGTTGGAAAGCCGATTCAATTTGGCTTTCGATTTGGTAGTGGCTGAATAGTGGAACTTCGCCTTCATATTTCTTAACGCGGTTAAGGAAATCAGGGCGCACCAATTGAATGTGCTCTTTTGCACGTTCGTAGATGGTGTTGCTATCAATTAAGATTTCGCCAATATCACGACGCAAATAGTCACGGATTGCACGAACGATAACGTTACTTTCTTGGTGGATTAAGAATGGAGCAGGGTTAGAGTCCGCTGCACCTTTGATTGCACCCCAGTGGTTAAGTAGTACATTCAAATCCCACTCAAGCTCTTCAGCACTCTTGCCAACGCCAGCAGTACGTACGATTAGGCCCATGCCCTGAGGCAGTTCCAAAGTACTTAATGCGGCTTTTAGTTGAGTACGCTCGTCACCTTCGATTCGACGAGAAATACCGCCAGCACGAGGGTTGTTAGGCATCAGAACAAGGTAACTACCAGCAAGAGAAATGAAAGTAGTAAGAGCTGCGCCCTTGCTTCCACGTTCTTCTTTTTCCACTTGAACGATAACTTCTTGGCCTTCCGTTAGCACTTCTTTGATGCTTGGACGACCTTGGTAGGTGTAACCTTCAGGGAAATATTCGCGGGCAATTTCTTTGAGAGGGAGGAAACCGTGACGCTCGGCGCCGTAATCAACAAATGCGGCTTCTAAGCTTGGTTCGATACGTGTGATACGTCCTTTGTAGATATTCGCTTTTTTAGATTCATGACCTGGACTCTCGATATCAAGATCGAAAAGTCGCTGGCCATCAACCAGAGCGACACGCAACTCTTCTTTTTGAGTTGCGTTAATTAACATTCTTTTCATTGAAAATTCTCGTTGTCTTTTCTTTTATATCTTTCTTGTCGACTTGCCACTGTTTTTTCGCTCTTTCACGGTGCCTGATCCCATGGCTTGTATTTTGCAGCCTCCCGGCTGGAAGGGGATGCTCTCGGGCACTTCAGTCATCACAAGCCTCTTGTGGTTTCTGTTGGAAACGTAGACTTGTGACCCGCTATTTGGGCGGTAGGTACTCAACGTGAATATGCGAGGAGTAGGGTGGCAAGAGTGTTGAATTCGATGTGTCTCACGCCAATGCTGCACTCGACCTTCAACGATCTACTCACATTGCTTGAGGATAAATGATTGGTAATGAATAAAATGTAACCAAACCTTCCTTAGCAGCTGTGAACTATAGCAGTGCGCGTGGCTATCAGCAATCTGCTTTCACGCAAACGATAGAAAATTTGCCGCTAAACTCAAAATTTCTATTTTATAACTGGCTGTTTCATAAGCAATTGAGATGTGCAAACTGTTCAAGACAGAAAACAAATTGAGAACTTGATTGAGAGTTTTAATAATTTAAACAAAAGCTTGGCGAAATTTAGACCAGTATGTGCCACCGAGTGTTTCTTTTACGACAAGAATAATGTGAAGTCGCACGAAATTGAGTTTACAATACGGCTCATGAACGAAATAAGAACAAAAGTCCAGTTCGTCGACATTGACGAAGATATGGCGGGTCAGCGCATTGATAATTTTTTGCGCAACCAATTAAAAGACATTCCTAAAAGCATGATTTACCGAATTGTGCGTAAGGGCGAAGTGCGCGTAAATAAAAAGCGTATAAAAGCAGAGTACAAGTTAAAAGCAGGCGATCTCGTTCGTATTCCACCGGTGACCGTCGAGAAAAAAGATGACGATGTCGCACCAAGTACGAAACTTAACAAAGTCGCTGAGTTGGAAAATATGATTATCTTCGAAGATGATCATATGTTGATTCTAAACAAACCATCTGGCACCGCTGTGCATGGTGGCAGTGGTTTAAAGTTTGGTGCGATTGAAGCGCTTAGGGCTCTGCGTCCTCAAGCTCGCTTTCTTGAACTTGTGCATCGTATTGACCGTGATACTTCAGGGATTTTGCTGGTTGCTAAGAAGCGTTCTGTACTTCGTCACTTGCAAGCCCAGTTTCGTGAAAAGACAGTAAAGAAGTTTTACTTAGCTCTTGTCATGGGGCAATGGAAAAGCAGTTGTAAGGTTGTGAACGCGCCACTGCTCAAAAACGAAGTGAACAGTATTGTTCGTGTTAACCCTAATGGTAAGCCGTCAGAAACGCGTTTTAAGATTTTGGAAAAGTTCGAACAAGCTACATTGATTCAGGCGAGTCCGATTACTGGTCGAACTCACCAAATCCGAGTTCATACGCAATACACTGGTCACCCAATCGCTTGGGATGATCGCTACGGTGATCGCCGCTTTGATGCTTATACAGGTCAAGTTGGTTTAGATCGTTTGTTCCTACACGCGGCAAACATCAAGTTCCAACACCCATCAAATGATGAGTGGATGGAAATCAACGCACCGATGGAACCGAAACTAGAAAAAGTGTTGGCGGGTTTAAGAAACGCGTAACCATGTTTTCCTCGCGGATGCAAAAGGGAGCCACAGGCTCCCTTTTATCGTATTTGGGTTAAAGGACATCGAGTCCTTGAACATGCAACATATCAATCAAATCAATCAATGGTAGTCCGACAAGTGTATTCGGGTCTTTACCAACTAATTTCGTAAACAAGCAAATTCCCATGCCTTCGCTTTTAAAGCTGCCTGCGCAGTAAAAAGGTTCTTCCCTGTCGACGTAGCGTTCGATTTGTTCAAGCGTTAAATCTCTAAAGTGCACCTCGAAAGAATCAAAGCCGACTTTTGTATGGTTTGTGACGGTGTTATGTACCGCAAGACCAGTATAGAAAGTGATGACTTTTCCACTTTGAGCCAAAAGTTGATTTATCGCGTTATCTCTATTTAAAGGCTTGCCAACGATTTCACCATTAATGACACAAACTTGGTCACTACCGATAACTAAACTTGCTTTATCCGTCTGGCAAGATATTGCTTTCTCTTGGGCCAGTCTCTGCACAAGTTCAGTTGGCGTTTCTTGGTCAAAAGGTGTTTCATCGCAATCAGGTGATAAACAAACGAATGGTAGTGAGAGCTTTTCAAGCAGTTGTTTACGAAAAGGGGAGGTTGAGGCTAAAACCAGTTGGTAATTTTTCATTTTGAATTACAATTCGTGGGAGCATTTCCAATAGGATAATCGATCAAAAATGATTCTGGCTAATGCTCTGTATGTTAAGCGTAAAAAAGTACAACTTTTTTGCCTTTTTCTTTGACTAATTTTGATTTGGAAGATAATATTCGCGCCCTATGCAAAAGGTAAAAATACCGCGAACGGTTGACCCAGCTAAAGCTGCACAGAAACGATTGGATTACGATGGCATCATCCAAGCTAGTCTTTTCAAGCGCTTAGTGGAAACAACTGAAGGCGTAAAACGCGACGCAGAAGTCTCATTGTCATTTGGGATGGATGAACAGCGACTCGTTGTTATCTCTGGTAAAGCTAACATCGAAGTCGATTTAGAGTGTCAGCGTTGTAATGAGGTATTCGCACATGAGTGCGAAGTTGAATTCCTTTCTACTCCTTACTACGGTGAGAAAACAGAACAGGAAGCACCAGAAATTTATGATTTGGTAGATCTAAATGAATATGGTGAATTAGACCTCATACAACTTGTTGAAGACGAGTTCATCTTAGCATTACCTCAAATTGCGATGCACGATGAAGCGGATTGTAGCGTTGATTCAAATAACATGGTTTTTGGTGAGATTCCTGAAGAAATTGAGGAAGAAAAACCGAATCCATTCGACGTTTTGAAAAGTCTGAAAAAGTAATAGGTGTGGTAGCCGATTCTTCTTCAGGTTTTTAACCCAATAGTATAGGAGTAGGGTCAATGGCCGTACAGAAAAACCGTAAAACTCGTTCTAAGCGCGGTATGCGTCGTTCACACGATGCGCTAACTACAGCTGCTCTATCTGTAGACGCGACTTCTGGTGAAACTCACCTACGCCACAATGTAACTGCTGAAGGTTACTACCGTGGTCAAAAGGTTATCAACAAGTAAGGTTGAACCTTTGCAAAGTATTACCGTTGCACTTGATGCAATGGGCGGGGATTTCGGTCCACGCGTAACAGTGCCTGCCGCCGTGCAGGCACTGTCTCATTTCCCAGAGCTAAAAGTGATTCTTATTGGTGATCAATCTCTGATCACGTCTCAATTATCTCAACTCGGTACCTCGACCAGTTCCCGCTTGACTATTCTTCACAGCGAGAAAGTTATCTCGAACTCAGAAAAACCTTCATTGGCGTTACGTAATAGCCAAAATAGTTCTATGCGTATGGCTATCGATTTGGTTTCTGAGCAGAAAGCGGATGCTTGTGTTAGTGGTGGCAACACCGGTGCATTAATGGCACTATCGCGTTTCATTCTTAAGTTACTTCCTGGCATTGAACGTCCTGCTTTAGTTTCCGCTTTACCGACGATTACCGGAAAGCGCACTTGGATGCTAGATCTGGGAGCGAATGTATCGTGCGATGCTGATAGCTTGTTCCAATTTGCTGTAATGGGCAGTGCATTAGCTGAAGAACACTTGGGTCGTCCTCCTCGCGTTGCTGTACTCAATATTGGCGCAGAAGAGATTAAAGGTAACGATTTAGTCAAACGTTGCGCAGAAATGCTTTCTCAGACCGATGCGATTAACTTTGTCGGTTATATTGAAGGTAATCAAATTTTGCATGATGTTGCGGACGTCATTGTTTGTGATGGATTTGTCGGCAACGTATGCTTAAAAGCCAGTGAGGGAACAGCTCAACTTTTTATCGAAAAAATTAAAACCAGCATAATGGCATCAACGATAAAGGGTTGGATAGCTAGAAAGTTGTTTTCTAGGCTGTTTAATGAACTAAAAACACTGAACCCCGACCAGTATAACGGCGCAAGTTTGCTAGGATTGCGCGGCATTGTCATAAAAAGCCATGGAAGTGCGGATGTATCTGCGATTGTCAATGCACTTGGCGAGGCAGTACACGAGGTCAAACGACAAGTACCAAGCCGTATTAGCGATCGTTTGGAAGCGGTTTTACTCGAGAGGCATTATTAGTCTTCATGTATAGCAAAATTTTAGGTACTGGCAGCTACCTGCCATCTCAGGTGCGTACAAACGCAGATCTAGAGAAAATGGTAGATACAAGTGATGAGTGGATCGTTGCTCGCACGGGTATTAAAGAGCGTCGAATTGCTGCAGAAAACGAAACTGTAGCAGACATGGCATTCTACGCAGCTGAAAACGCTATCGATATGGCGGGTATTGATAAAAACGATATCGACCTGATTATCGTAGCCACAACGAGCAGTAGCCATACTTTCCCTTCATCTGCGTGTCAGGTGCAGGCAAAGCTTGGCATTAAAGGTTGTCCAGCTTTTGACTTAGCCGCTGCTTGTTCTGGTTTTGTGTACGCATTATCTGTTGCAGACCAACATATCAAATCTGGTATGTGCAAAAACGTACTTGTGATTGGTTCAGATACTTTGTCTAAAACGTGTGATCCGACAGACCGTTCAACCATTATCCTATTTGGTGATGGTGCGGGAGCCGTTGTCGTAGGCGCTAGCCAAGAGCCTGGCATTATCTCTACCCACATATACTCGGATGGTCAATTCGGAGAGCTTCTAAGCCTACCTGTACCTGTGCGGGGGCAAGATGCGGATAAATGGCTTCATATGGCTGGGAACGAAGTATTCAAAGTCGCTGTCACTCAGCTATCGAAACTAGTAAAAGATACGCTTGAAGCCAACAACATGCATAAGTCTGAACTAGACTGGCTAGTGCCGCACCAAGCGAACTACCGCATTATTTCAGCGACAGCGAAGAAACTTTCGATGTCACTAGACCAAGTCGTGATTACACTTGATAAACACGGCAACACATCAGCTGCGACGGTGCCAACAGCACTAGATGAAGCGGTACGTGATGGTCGTATTAAACGCGGTCAAACTCTGCTTCTTGAAGCGTTTGGCGGCGGATTCACTTGGGGCTCGGCCCTTGTGAAGTTCTAAGTTTCACAAGAATTCAAAATTTAAGGTGCACTTGGTGCATCTTATTTCTTTTTACTTTGCTTAAAGGAAAACAACATGAGCAAGTTTGCTATCGTATTTCCAGGTCAAGGTTCTCAAGCTGTAGGTATGCTTGCAGAACTAGGCGAACAATATGACGTAGTAAAACAAACATTTGCAGAAGCATCTGACGCACTAGGTTACGATCTATGGGCGCTTGTTCAAAATGGACCTGCAGAAGATTTAAACGAGACTTTCCGTACTCAACCAGCTTTGCTAGCTTCATCTGTTGCAATCTGGCGTGTATGGCAGGAACTTGGCTTAGAGCAACCAGCAAACCTAGCCGGTCACAGCCTAGGTGAGTACTCAGCACTTGTATGTGCGGGTGTTATTGACTTTAAAGAAGCCATCAAGCTGGTTGAATTACGTGGTCAACTTATGCAAGAAGCAGTACCAGCTGGTACTGGCGCAATGTACGCGATTATCGGTTTGGCTGATGATGCGATTGCAAAAGCGTGTGAAGACGCAGCGCAAGGCGAAGTGGTCTCTCCAGTAAACTTTAACTCGCCTGGTCAAGTCGTTATCGCTGGTAGCAAAGACGCAGTAGAGCGAGCTGGTGCGCTATGTAAAGAAGCTGGTGCGAAGCGTGCGCTTCCTCTTCCTGTTTCAGTACCTTCACACTGTGCACTTATGAAGCCAGCAGCGGAAAAACTTGCTGTAGCTCTTGAGTCTATCGAATTTAACTCACCACAGCTGCCAGTTATCAACAACGTTGATGTGATTGCTGAGACAGATCCTGCAAAAATCAAAGATGCGCTTGTTCGTCAGCTACATAGCCCAGTTCGTTGGACTGAAACAGTTGAACTGATGCACGAACAAGGCGTAGAAAATCTTCTTGAGCTTGGTCCTGGTAAAGTTTTAACAGGTCTAACAAAACGTATCGTGAAAACGCTAACTGCAGCAGCAGTGAATGATATCGCATCGCTAGACGCTGCGAAGTAATCCATCAAGCGATAAATTTGCGATAAGAAAAGGAAACACAACATGATGAATCTAGAAGGTAAGATCGCGCTAGTTACCGGCGCAAGCCGTGGTATTGGCCGCGCGATCGCGGAACTTCTTGTCGAGCGAGGTGCTACGGTTATCGGTACTGCTACTTCTGAAAGTGGTGCGGCTGCTATCAGCGAGTATCTTGGTGATAACGGTAAAGGCTTAGCGCTTAACGTGACCGATGTCGAGTCTATCGAAGCGACACTAAAAACGATCAACGAAGAATTTGGTGTGATCGATATTCTGGTGAATAACGCTGGTATTACTCGTGACAACCTATTGATGCGTATGAAAGATGATGAGTGGAACGACATCATCGATACCAACCTAACGCCTATCTACCGCATGTCTAAAGCGGTTTTACGCGGCATGATGAAAAAACGTGCGGGTCGTATCATCAACGTAGGCTCTGTTGTTGGTACCATGGGTAACGCAGGTCAAACTAACTACGCAGCAGCGAAAGCGGGCGTGATTGGTTTTACTAAATCAATGGCTCGTGAAGTTGCGTCTCGTGGTGTAACAGTGAACACTGTTGCTCCTGGTTTCATCGAAACTGACATGACTAAGGCGCTAAATGATGACCAACGTGCGGCAACTTTGTCGAACGTGCCAGCAGGTCGTTTAGGTGACCCACGTGAAATTGCATCAGCAGTAGTTTTCCTTGCTTCTCCTGAAGCAGCGTACATTACTGGTGAAACTTTGCATGTAAATGGTGGCATGTACATGGTTTAATGCGACAGTTTATGCAAAATAAGCTATTTTACATTGTGAAAAATAGCCTATAGTTGCAGTTAACTGTCATGAACTTGTCATGCTTATGCGCAAGATTTGTGCATGATTTAAGTCAAAAATGTATTGAAATTCGGTTAAATTCGCTAATTTTGTGGTTTGACCAGCAAGGACCCCCTTGCAACTTTCAATAGTTCGAATAAACTACGGAATCATCGCATTAGGCGAAATCTGTAAAGGAAAAGAAAAATGAGCAACATCGAAGAACGCGTAAAGAAAATCATTGTTGAACAGCTAGGTGTAGACGAAGCAGAAGTTAAAAACGAAGCTTCTTTCGTTGACGATCTAGGTGCTGATTCTCTAGACACTGTAGAACTAGTTATGGCTCTAGAAGAGGAATTCGACACTGAGATTCCTGACGAAGAAGCTGAGAAGATCACTACTGTTCAAGCTGCAATCGACTACGTAAACAGCGCTCAGTAATTAGCTCTCCCAGGCGGTCTCCTAGACCGCCTGTGTTCTTTCTAACTTCTTCTATCCTCTCATAGAAATATTCAATTCCCGGAGAATTATATCGTGTCCAAGCGTCGTGTAGTTGTCACTGGCATGGGTATGTTGTCACCGGTAGGCAACACAGTAGAATCATCTTGGAAAGCCCTGCTAGAAGGTCAAAGTGGTATCGTAAATATCGAGCACTTTGATACTACGAACTTCTCAACTCGTTTTGCAGGTCTTGTTAAAGATTTCGATTGCACAGAGTACATGTCTAAAAAAGATGCTCGTAAGATGGACCTTTTCATCCAGTACGGCATTGCAGCGGGTATTCAAGCTCTTGATAACTCTGGCTTACAAATTACCGAAGAAAATGCGGCTCGAGTTGGTGTTGCTATCGGCTCAGGCATTGGAGGTCTTGACCTTATCGAAACTGGCCATACCGCATTAGTAGACAAAGGCCCTCGCAAAGTTAGCCCATTTTTTGTTCCTTCGACCATTGTAAACATGGTTGCAGGTAACCTATCTATCATGCGTGGTCTTCGTGGTCCAAATATCGCGATTTCTACCGCATGTACTACTGGCCTGCATAATATCGGCCATGCAGCACGTATGATTGCCTACGGCGATGCAGATGCGATGGTTGCTGGTGGTGCAGAAAAAGCTTCTACGCCTCTTGGCATGGCTGGCTTCGGTGCAGCTAAAGCGCTATCTACTCGTAATGACGAGCCTCAAAAAGCGTCTCGCCCATGGGATAAAGGCCGTGATGGTTTTGTTCTAGGTGATGGTGCTGGCATGATGGTGCTTGAAGAGTACGAACACGCAAAAGCACGTGGCGCGAAGATTTACGCAGAACTGGTTGGTTTTGGTATGTCTGGTGATGCTTACCACATGACATCTCCAAGCGAAGACGGCTCTGGTGGTGCACTTGCGATGGAAGCGGCGATGCGTGACGCTAACATCACAGGTACTCAAGTAGGTTATGTGAATGCTCACGGTACTTCTACTCCTGCTGGTGATGTTGCAGAAATCAAGGGCGTGAAACGTGCTCTTGGTGAAGAAGGTGCGAAGCAAGTTCTTGTGTCTTCAACTAAGTCGATGACGGGTCACCTATTAGGTGCTGCTGGCTCTGTTGAAGCAATTATCACGGTTATGTCTTTGGTTGACCAAATTGTTCCGCCAACCATTAACCTTGATGATCCAGAAGAAGGTCTAGACATCGACCTTGTGCCGCATACAGCGCGCAAAGTTGAAGGTATGGAGTACGCTATCTGTAACTCGTTTGGCTTTGGTGGTACAAACGGTTCTTTGATCTTCAAGAAGTTCGCTGAGTAACACTATCTAACCTAATTTAGATAAGCGAAACTTGTATTCTAACGGCTCGATGCTTAGCATTGAGCCGTTTTGTTTTATTTGTTGTCTGCTAATTTGAAGGTATGTGAATGTTTTGGGTAAATGGAGTTCCGCAAACGCATGTAGAGCTAGGTGATCGCTCATTCCAATACGGTGATGGAGGCTTTACCACCATCCTGACCCAAAATGGAGAGTTGGTTTACTGGCAGGAACATACTGAGCGCATGAGTGCTTGCCTTGACGCTTTGAAGATCTCTTCACCTGACTGGAAAGTTGTGCATGATTGGGCAAGCAAAGCGGTTTTATCTGACGCACGAGCGGGGGTGAAGATTCACGTTAGCCGCGGTATTGGCGGGCGAGGGTATAGCCCTAATGGGATTGAAGGCCCTATCGTGACGATTTCCAATTTTGCGTTTCCTTCTCATTATTCATCTTGGCAAGAACAAGGTGTGGACTTGGGCGTTTGTAATACTCGTCTAGGGATTCAACCTTTACTTGCGGGACATAAGCACAACAACCGTTTAGAGCAGATTCTCGCCAAGGCTGAAATCGACAATACAGAGTTTGCAGATGCAATAACGTTAAATGTGCAAAACCATGTCATTGAAACTACAATGGCCAACCTTTTTTGGGTTAAAGGTAATAAAGTATTTACGCCGGAGCTGACCTTATCAGGCGTTACGGGCGTAATGCGTCGTAAGGTGCTTGAGTTACTTAAAGTAAGTCATATTGAAGTCATCGAGGGGCGTTTTATACTTCCAGATTTGCTGAGTGCTGACGAGGCTTTCATGTGTAACTCAATATTAGGTGTCGCACCTATTCGCAGCATAGTGACATCGAACTCTAAGACTATATTTCCGATAGGAAAATTGACTCAACGACTGCAAGGGAATTTAACTACGTGATTAAAAAACTGTTGGCTTTTGTTGTGCTGATCGCAGTGATAGGCGCAGCAGCTGTTTTTTATATAATTTCACAGGCTAAACAATACGTTGAAAAGCCTATTCTATTGGAACAACCTCAGCTGTTTACTGTAGAAAGTGGTACAAGCTTTCATCATGTCATGCGCGCCTTAGTTGAAGATGAGGTGATTGAAACATCGGAGTACATCCGTTTAATTCCTCACTTATATCCAGAATTGTTGCAGGTGCGAGCGGGTACTTACCAACTTGAGCCTGGTATGTCGCTTTCGCAAACATTGGAGCATCTGAATACTGGAAAAGAATACCAGTTTGCGATCACTTTTGTTGAAGGCAGCCGCTTTTCTGAATGGGTAGATCAACTAAAAAGTGCTCCTTATTTAAAGCATGATTTAACCGATCTTTCAGAAAAAGAAATGGCTGCGAAGCTCGGAATTGAGAGAGAAAAGCTAGAAGGGTTGTTTTTAGCAGAAACCTACCATTACACAGCGGGTGCGAGTGAAAGCCAGTTATTAAAACGAGCGCATCGAAAACTCAATAAAATACTGGACGCTAGCTGGGAAGCTCGTCAAGAAAAGCTGCCATTACAGGATAAATATGAAGCCTTGATTCTCGCGTCTATCATCGAGAAAGAGACGGCTATTGATTCTGAGCGTGAGCGCGTCGCTTCTGTGTTTATCAACCGATTGAACAAACGTATGCGGTTACAAACTGATCCGACAGTTATTTATGGTATGGGTGACGCCTACGATGGCAACATTCGTAAGAAAGATTTGCGTACGCCGACACCATATAACACCTATACCATCAATGGTTTGCCACCAACACCGATTGCGATGGCTGGTGAAGCTTCCATTGAAGCGGCTTTGAATCCAGAAAGCAGCAACTATTTATATTTTGTAGCAAGTGGAAAGGGCGGACATGTATTCTCGAAATCCCTTGCTGAGCACAACCGTGCTGTTCGTGCCTATTTAAGAGAACTAAGAAAGAACAAATGATGAAAGCAAACTTTATTGTCGTTGAAGGCCTAGAAGGCGCGGGTAAAAGCACTGCGATTAAAACCGTTTTAGATACGCTAAAAGCGGCCGGTATTGAGGATATCGTAAATACCCGTGAGCCAGGAGGCACACCGCTAGCAGAAAAAATGCGCGCTCTGGTGAAAGAAGAGCACGAAGGCGAAGAACTTAAGGACATGACGGAGTTGCTTCTTCTGTACGCTGCACGTGTTCAGTTGGTTGAGAACGTGATCAAACCAGCTTTGGAAAACGGTCAGTGGGTGGTTGGTGACCGACACGATATGTCGTCGCAAGCTTATCAAGGTGGTGGCCGTCAGATTGACGCATCGTTAATGAAAAATCTCCGAGATACAACGCTTGGTGATTTTAAACCTGCTCTCACTCTCTATATGGATATTGACCCTCGTGTTGGGCTTGAGCGTGCACGTGGGCGTGGTGAGTTAGATCGTATAGAGAAGATGGATATTAGTTTCTTCGAGCGTACACGTGAGCGTTATTTGGAGATTGCTCATGCCGATCCTTCCATCGTTATCATTAACGCAGAACAGACGATTGAAGGCGTGTCGCGTGATATTCGGGACGCTCTAAACGAGTGGCTAGCTCGTCAATAAGTGAAACGTAAATTTAGGTGACTCATGTTAAATGATTATCCATGGCTACAGCCAATATGGGATAACCTCAAAGTAGGGTTAGAGTCGGACAGAATACCAGGTGCGCTTTTATTACAAAGCGAGCAGGGCTTGGGCATCGAAAAACTTATCGAGTTTTTTAGCCAAGTACTTCTTTGCCAAAATTACGCGAGTGAAGCATGCGGTTTTTGTCATAGCTGCCAGCTAAATCAATCTCAAAACCACCCTGATTTACACTGGATCAAGCCAGAGAAAGAAGGAAAGGCGATAACGGTGGACCAAATTCGCGCTTGTAACCGTCTTGCTCAGGAATCATCTCAGCTTAATGGTTACCGCCTATTTGTAATAGAACCGGCGGACTCTATGAACGAGTCGGCATCGAATGCGCTGTTAAAGACGCTAGAAGAGCCTGGGGCAAAGTGCTTGTTTTTGCTCGTTACCCACAATCAGGAGCGTCTGCTCCCAACGATTCGTAGCCGTTGCCAACACTGGGTTGTTGCGCCTCCGTCAGCGGAACAAGCGATGCAATGGATGCACGAACAAGGGGCGAAGCAAGTTCCTGCTTATGCCTTAAAACTGAATATGGGCTCTCCAATAAAAACATTGGATGCGTTAAATAATGGTGAGCTCGAAGCTTACTTGGCTTTTGAACGCAGTTTTATTAAGGCAATGTCTTCGCCTGTTTCAGACGTTTCTGAGTGTGCTTCTTTAATCGCTAAACACTCAGAGCAATCACTAGACTGGGCATGGTATTTACTGACAGATGCTCAGAAAGCGCAGTTTGGTGTATCAGAAGCTCAAATGCTTCCGGGCGCGACAAAGTTTCAATCGGACAACTATAACGGTTTGTACTCATCAGCGAAGGCGCTGATGAACCTGAAAGCTCAGGTGCAAGCCTTTCCTGGCCTGAACCTTGAGCTACTATCAATGAATTGGTTAATTGAATCACGAGAGGCATTATGTTCGTAGATTCTCATTGTCATTTAGACAAATTGAATTACGACGATCTCCACATCAATGTGGAAGACGTTATTAACAAAGCTAAACAAGCAAACGTAACTGAACTACTTTCTGTTGGAGTAACGCTGGATTCTTTCCCGAAAATGATGGAAATGATCGAGCCTTATGACAATGTTTATGCTTCGTGCGGTGTGCACCCACTTGATGTTGAAAGCGACTTTTCGATGGACGTATTGCGCCACCATGCGTCGAATGCAAAAGTCGTCGCTATTGGCGAAACGGGTTTAGATTATCATTACAAGCCCGAAACGGCCGCGTTACAGAAAGAGCGCTTTGAGCAACACGTTGATCTTGCAGTGGAGCTCAACAAACCTTTAATTATCCATACCAGAAACGCACGTGCGGATACTCTAGATATTTTGCGTAAGGGTGGGGCAGAGAAATGTGGTGGTGTTATCCACTGTTTTACAGAAGATCTTCCATTTGCTGAAGCTGCACTGGAGCTGGGGTTTTATATTTCTATCTCGGGGATTGTTACTTTCCGTCAAGCTACAGAGCTAAAAGAAGTGGTGAAGACTCTACCTTTAGAGAAGCTTCTTATTGAGACAGATTCTCCTTACTTGGCTCCTGTCCCTCATCGTGGCAAAGAGAATCAACCCGCTTACGTTGTCGAAGTCGCTTCTTATATTGCGCAACTCAAATCGTGCTCTCTTTCTGAAGTGGCACAAAAAACCACCGAAAACTTCCGAGATCTTTTTTTGCGATGAAAAAATAATAAGAGCATAAAAAAGGAGCTTAGGCTCCTTTTTTGTTGATAAAAACAACAGATACGCTCACGAGTTTAATGTTTACTAAAAATGTTGATTTAATAACATTCAAAAATCACAAATGTAATTTTGTTACTAAAAATAACATTGAGGCGTATTTTATTTACGCCTTAAAATTAATTATATAAATAATTAATTCTTTATAAAACAGTAATATAAGTGCAATGCAAACCTTTTCATCGGCTGTTTTTGGGTGTGATCCAAGACTTGTTTTGAAACTAAATTTCGTAACTGTGTGGAAAGTTTGAGGGTCATCAATATATATTTAGAGCCGGAAAATATAATGCAGTTGTGGTTACATTTTCATTGGGTGCTAACCTTTAGGCTACGGGGGTGTGCCGTTAGTGCCCAAATAATACTTATAAATTTATCAGGAGCATAAACATGTTTAAGAACCTTTTTGCTAACCTGCAAAAAGTTGGTAAGGCTCTGATGCTTCCAGTATCAGTTTTACCAGTTGCAGGTATTTTATTAGGTGTGGGTGCTGCCCATCTAAGCTTTATTCCAGAGATCGTTTCTAATCTTATGGAACAAGCTGGTGGTTCAGTATTCGGCCAAATGGCACTTCTATTTGCAGTAGGTGTAGCTCTAGGCTTCACTAACAACGACGGTGTTGCAGGTCTTGCAGCTATCGTTGGTTACGGCATCATGACGGCAACGCTAGGTGTAATGGCGGGCGTTATGGGTGTTGAGAAAATCGATACAGGTGTACTAGGTGGTATCCTTGTCGGTGGTGTGGCTGCTTGGGCATTCAACCGTTTCTTCAAAATCCAACTTCCAGAGTACCTTGGCTTCTTCGCTGGTAAGCGCGCAGTGCCAATCATCACTGGTTTTGCTGCGATCATCCTAGGTGTTATCCTTTCTGTTATCTGGCCACCAATTGGCGGTGCAATTTCTGCATTCTCTGATTGGGCTGCACACCAAAACCCACAGCTAGCATTCGGTATCTACGGTGTTGTTGAGCGTTCTCTAATCCCATTCGGTCTACACCACGTATGGAACGTACCGTTCTTCTTCGAAGCAGGTTCTTGTGTTAACGCTGCCGGTGAAGCTCAAAATGGTGTACTAACTTGTTACCTAGTTGCTGATGAAGCATCTCGTGCTGCTGGTAATGGCTTCGGTCAGCTAGCGGGTGGTTACATGTTCAAGATGTTCGGTCTACCAGCTGCAGCAATCGCAATTGCTCATTGTGCTAAACCAGAAAACCGTGCAAAAGTAATGGGTATCATGGCGTCAGCTGCACTGACTTCATTCCTAACTGGTATTACTGAGCCAATCGAATTCTCATTCCTATTCGTTGCTCCGCTACTATACGGTATCCACGCTCTACTAGCTGGTTCTGCATACATCGTTTCGAACACTCTAGGCTTTGTACACGGTACTTCTTTCTCTCACGGTCTGATCGACTTCCTAGTCCTATCTGGTAACGCTCAGAAGATGGTGCTAATGATTGCCGTCGGTCTAGTTTACGCAGTAATTTACTACGTAGTGTTCCGTGGTGTAATCACAGCGCTTGACCTAAAAACACCTGGCCGTGAAGATGAAACGGAAAGTGCAGCTGTAACTTCTGGCTCTGATATGGGCGGTGAACTGGTTGCAGCGTTTGGCGGTAAAGCTAACATTACTGGTCTAGATGCATGTATCACACGTCTACGTGTAGCAGTTGCAGATACAGCAGCTGTTGACCAAGACAAGCTAAAACAACTAGGCGCTGCTGGTGTTGTAGTTGTAGCTGGTGGTGTACAGGCTATCTTCGGTACTAAGTCTGATAACCTAAAAACTGAAATGGATGAGTGGATTCGTAACCACGGTTAATCGCAGTCATTCATAGTAATGCATAAAAGGAGGCTTCGGCCTCCTTTTTTAGTTCCTATTTTATTAACTGACAGTTCCTTTTTTAGTGTGATCCTAAACTCATCTTTACTTTTGTCAGCTTTTTCATACATCGAGCTTACCCATCGTTGACATATTGATATGCCATTATGTTTGAATAGCGAATAATGTTTTTTTGAATAATTGATAACGTGTATGAAGAACAAATTCATTTTAGTTTTGGGACTAGTTTCTAGTACGGCAATGGCGGCAAGCGAACCAACGGATCTATCAGTTGGTATGGCTGTCGATCAACAATTAAGTGTTGTTGTAGAGTTAGATAACAAATATCGTGGCATTATCGGAAACGATGGTATGGCGTTTGATTACATCGCTAAGCGTGGAACATTCGATCAAAACATGCCTGTGACTTGGTATGTCGGCGTTGGTGGCTGGTATGAATGGGATGACGAGTTTGGTGTGAGAGTACCACTTGGTGTGAACTGGGATTTATCACGCGGCTGGGACCTTTATGGCCAAATACACCCAGAGCTAGATCTTTACAAAGGTGCTGACTTGCAACTTGGCGGCGCCGTTGGCATCAAGTACAGTTTCTAGAATTGAACTAATGTATGTATAAAAAAACGCCGGTAACTACCGGCGTTTTTTTGTATGGAACTTAACGTTCTATTGTTTATTCATGGCTCGCTTAATGCAAACGGCAGCGCCGCCCCAAGTGATACCTAAACCAATAACCATCATAATAATTGCGCTGATTGTCATTTTGCTGTCTCCTTGCGGTTCACTGCGTTGATCACTAGACCAAAGATAAAGAGTGCGGCGATAAGTGCCCAGCCTAAAGTTAGATCATAGCCACCGTAGCCTTCAGTAATTAGGGCGTATAGCTTGGTCGCTAAGATAATGGCGAGCATGATTGGTGTAACGAAGCGTAAGCAGATCTCGAACCATTGACCAACAGAGAAATCAGAGCGCTCGTTAACGTAATTACGTACTTCTGGCACGCGCTTCAATAGCCACGCCATCAAGACAATCTCAACCAGACCACCAACCATGATGCCAACGTTGTTTGCAAAGTGGTCTACTAGGTCGAGTAGCAGCAGACCGCCATTGGTAGCAAACGCCATAGAGACAACGAAGCCAATACCAATCGCAACATTTGCAGCTTTTTTACGGCTCCACTTCAGCTTGTCGATAATGGCTGAAGTTACGGCTTCCATAATTGAAATATGCGAACTTAGACCAGCAACCACCAGTGCAAAGAAGAACAGTGGACCAAGAATATATGGGGCAGGTAGTAGGTTAATTGCCGCAGGTAAAGTAACAAAAGCCAAGCCAACGCCTGCAGATACCACCTCTGTTAACGGCTTACCTTGCTCTTGAGCCATGTAACCCAATACTGAGAAGATCATGATGCCGGCTAGGATCGAGAAGCCACAGTTGATCAACACGGTCATAAACGCGTTATTCGTTATGTCTGACTTTTCTGGTAGGTAGCTAGAGTAAGCTAGCATGATGGCGAAGCCGATACTTAGCGTAAAGAAGATCTGACCATATGCCGCTGCCCATACTTTCACATCCCAAATTTTGCTGAAATCGGGTTCGAACATGTAGTTCACGCCATCTAGAGCTCCTGGCAAGAAAATCATACGTCCGATTAAGAAAATCACCATCAAGAATAGGATTGGCATCATAATTTTAGATGCTCGTTCAATTCCTGATTTCACGCCTTTGGCAATGGCGGTGTAAGTAATTGCCCAAGCAATTACCATGGATAAAGCAATCTTCCATTGAATACTGCCTAAGTCTGTTGGTGAGTTGTCACCTAGCTTTAGGTATTCACTAAAGAAAAATGCGTTGGTATCGGTTCCCCAACCTTGAGTGAACGACAACCCAAAGTAAGAAATCGACCAACCGATAACAGCCACATAGTAAACGGCAATAACTGCAGCCACACCAACTTGGAACCAGCCAAGCCATTCAAATTTAGAATGAATTTTCGCAAGTGTTTTTGGTGCCGAGCCTCGGTATTTTTGTCCCATACTGAACTCAAGGATCATAAATGGAATACCGGCAGTGATCATGGCAAAAATGTAAGGAATAAAAAATGCGCCGCCACCGTTTTCATAGGCCATGTATGGGAAACGCCAAATGTTTCCCAAACCGATAGCAGACCCAACTGCTGCTAAGATGAATCCCGCCCGGGATCCCCATTGTTCTCGCTTCATATTTGACTCCTATAAGACTCCCTGAGGAATGAAGCTCTCTACGTAACACAGTAATAATTGCGCAAATAGTTGGAAGAAAGGACCGCTGTTATCCATCAGCTTTTCTATCCTTAATTCTAACTTCTTATAATTTTATAGAGCTATATTCTGGCTACTGTAAGAGAAAGTAGATTATTAATCTTAAAATTTTGATGTGTGTTTGATAAAACTGAAATATTTATCTGTTTTCACTGATCAGACTAACTTCTAATAATACTTAGCGCAATAGAATCTAAATGTTAATTCAGATGCGTTGTCTGGTTTTAATCTTGTTAAATTTGAGTTTGATTGTGGTTTTATGTGGGTGTGTGGTTGTTTGTCTGGAATAAATGACTGGGATCTAATAATTGCTTTGGTGTTTAAGACTATTTTGATTAATTAGGGCGTACGGCTATCTTTTGTGCACCTATCTAGATGATGCTTCGTTACTTTGCCAAACAATGGTGTTTAGACGATATCCTTTATCGGCTCTGTGCAGGACTCGTTCAGCGTTCTTTGTGACGAGTCCTATAAAGGAACATGCATAAAAATTAGAAGCGGAAACTAAAACCGACATTTGATTGGAATTGGTTCATCCAATCAGTATCGAACTTAATGATACAGTTTGAGCCGTCATTAGGTAGAGTACAGGCGCCAGATGTATCGTTATCAACGACCGTTCCTAACCATCTCAGTTGGGCTGTTAATGCAAAGTTCTTTGAAAATTCATATTCCAGCCCTGCAAAAGCGCTAGCCGAAAATCCGTATTTTTTGTCTACCCAATCCACATCGGCGTAAGAAGCGCCCAAACCTACACCGATATAGGTTTGCCATTTTTCTGCGACAGGATAGTACATGCTGCTTTGGAAGTGCAGATAATGGATATCTGCCGAGTTGGACAGCTTTTCAAGTTCCGTCGATTGATTGGAGTAAAACAATCCGATCCTTCCTTTTTCTAAGGGAGTCTCGACTGAAAGAGCGTAATTCACTGCGGGGTCGAGATCGTATGTATTACCACTTTCATCCTCTACTTGGCCGCCTCCTGTATAGCCTATGTATGGTGTAACGATGATATTCGCTTGTGCATTGATAGCAGTACTCATCATCATGATTCCTACTAGCCAGCTGAGTTTTTGGTTCATGCCCTATCTCCTTATTATGACTAAGCTAATTGTGATGGGTTAGTCAAAATTGCGCGACTAAATTAAGCAAATCTTGAACATATTTCACACCGGTGTTATTAATTTGTTACATATTAAGGAGGTGTTTATGGAACACGATCTAAAATCCGCATTAATCATTGTGGTGACTGTTTTTGCAGTGCTTTTGTCATTTGGCATCATTGCTATTACAACAGCTTAAGATAACCACTTTTACCAAACGTTTTAACAAAACGGCGTGAGCCTATGATACGTAACAGCGGTATAATCACAGAAAGCCATGCAGAGCTTGATGTAAAAGTTTATGAGCACTTTAGGCATGGTAAAACTGCTTTAGTCACGCAAGGTGGAGGGCAGAGAGGGATTTTTACCGCTGGCGTTTTAGACGCCTTTTTACTTTCCAACTTCGATCCTTTCGATGAATTCTATGGCACCTCTGCCGGAGCACTTAACTTATGTTCTTACTTGTGTCGTCAACATGGCATGGGCAAAGCTTTTATTACCGAGCTGACAACGTCTCCTGAATTTTTTAATCTGTTTCGCTATATCCGAAAGCAGCAGTACTTAGGTTTAGAGTGGGCATTAGAACGGATTCAAGATTTCCCATACAAGCTTGACCTTGATTTAGGTCGCAGTGCATTGGGAAAACGAGGGGCGTTTGCTGCGGTAACGAATATAGAGACGCTATCAGATCAATATCTACCAATCTTGGATGACTCGTGGTTTAACACTATGCTAGCGACATGTGCGATTCCCAAGTTATATCACGGACCTGTCGACGTAAATGGCAATAAGTTTGTGGATGGCGGCGTGTCTGCCTCTATCCCTGTTCAAGAAGCGTGGCGTCAGAATGCTCGCAACATTATTGTCATTCGCACAGAGCCGTTTTCAGAGATTGAAGCGAGAGCCCAAAGTGAGGTGGGGGATGTGCCTGTCGAATGGTATCGGGAGTCTATCAACTCAGTACAGCAATCATGGCAGCAAAAAGTGAATCAGTGGAAGCTGGATTGGGCGTCGTTCTTCCAACAAAAAATTAATGCAGCACATCAATCGAAGCTTGCAGGGAAAATGCTGTTAAATGGAGGCCGTTGGTTGTTCGGTGCCGATAACTTGTATCGTTTAAGTCATCTGATTGGTGAGAATTTTGATTCAGGTTTAGCCGACATGCTGATGATTCATTATCAAACATTTGAGCTCACTCAGGCCTTTATATCTGCTCCACCTGACGACACTTTTATTTTACAAGTTGCGCCTAAAGAGGGACTTCGTTCTTCTTCTTTGTTAAGTGACCAAGAGTCACTAGAGCATGACTATCAACTTGGGCTTCAAGCTGGGTTTAACCTAGTTCAACTCTATGACCAGCTGGATGTTGAAATTGATGGTAGAGAGAGTGCATAAACCTTCTTACGTTCACGATGTGCGCAATATACAAAGCATATAAATAAGGCTCCATTTTCGGAGCCTTATTTGCGGGTTCTTGTGGTTAACTCCGGTTAGGTATAACGACTACGCTTGTAGAATGCGCATGCAGTTGGTTGAGCCCACAACATCCATTACATCGCCTTGAGTAATAATGACTAAATCACCTTTGTGCAAGAACCCTTGCTCTTTAAGGCTAGTAATCGCTGCTTGAGCCGTTGGTAAACCCGCATCACTTTTTGACTCGAAATATACAGGTGTCACGCCTCGGTATAATGCTGCTCGATTTAGTGTCGATTCATTCCGTGATAAGGCAAATATTGGCAAGCCAGAGCTTAAGCGAGACATCATCAACGCAGTCCTGCCGGACTCAGTTAACGAGATCATCGCTTTAATTCCTTCCATGTGATTCGCAGAGTACATGGTTGCCATTGCGATGGTTTCTTCAGCGGTTTCGAAGGTTCTATCTAAGCGATAGGTTGATAGACTTGCCTCCGACATTTTTTCTGCCCCCACACATACTTCGGCCATGGATTTGACCGTTTCTACAGGATATTTACCTGCAGCGGTCTCTCCAGAAAGCATCACCGCGTCAGTGCCGTCTAGAACCGCATTGGCCACATCCATCACTTCAGCACGCGTTGGCATTGGGCTAGTAATCATGGACTCCATCATTTGTGTCGCAGTAATCACGATACGGTTTAAACTGCGTGCGCGGCGAATCAGTTTTTTCTGGACACCTATGAGCTCAGGGTCACCGATTTCTACACCAAGGTCACCACGTGCAACCATCACCACATCGGATGCGAGAATAATGTCGTCAATAGACTCATTGGTCGCGACGGTTTCTGCTCGTTCGACTTTAGCCACTAACATGGCTTCAAGGCCTGCATCTCTGGCTAAGCGTCGAGCGTAATGCATATCTTCGCCGTTACGCGGGAATGAAATAGCAAGGTAGTCTACTTGAATTGCTGCGGCGGTAAGAATGTCGGCTTTATCTTTCTCTGTGAGCGCATCGGCTGACAATCCGCCGCCTTTTTTGTTGATCCCTTTATTGTTGGACAGTGGACCACCGACAATCACACGGGTATGAACTTTATTACCCTCTACTTTGGTAACTTGCAGCTGAACGCGTCCATCATCGAGTAATAAAATGTCATTTGGTGAAACATCTTGCGGTAGTTCTTTATAATCTAACCCTACAGATTCTTGATTGCCTTCACCTTTTGGTAAATCACTATCTAATGTGAATTTATCGCCCACATTCAAAATGACTTGGCCGTCTTTAAACGTTGATACACGGATTTTAGGGCCTTGTAAGTCACCAAGAATTGCAACCTGACGCCCAAGTCTTGCTGCAATGGTACGGACTTTGTTCGCACGTTGAATGTGGTCTTCACTGGTTCCATGTGAAAAATTCATACGGACAACGTTTGCACCGGCTTTGATGATCTCCTCAAGTATATTGTCCTTATCCGTTGAAGGACCCAGCGTAGTGACAATTTTTGTTCGTCTTAATTTGGAAGTCATAGATTCTCCGATGAATGTGTGTGTAAAGGTAACTTGAACTCTATCCTTACTTTACGCAATCGCTCTCAAGGTTAGCCTCGTTGCTGAGCCCACACCTTAAAGCTATTTGAATATAAGTATATGCACAGAATGTTTACATTAAGAGTAACCCCGGTAAAACAGACAGATATTCGACAGGCAATGGCCTTATTGATAAAAATGCGCTGCTTTAAAGGCACTACTTCATAATTTAGTGGATAAAAATAAGTTATTTTTCAAACAATTTAACAGGAGTAGATTCTTCGTTATTTGATTGAATACACAAACAAACAGGTTTATACGTGATGCTTGTCACGGGGATTTATTAATTCACTTCACAATTAGTTCGCAAAGTAAAAAAATTGTCCCGTTATAGAATTTCGGAGTGCAAGATGTACATGGCTCAACCGGGCCATATTGATCATATCAAACAGGTCAATGCTGGTCGTGTATATAAACTAATTGACCTAAAAGGTCCTATTTCTCGAATTGATTTGTCCAAGCAGAGTGAGCTTGCTCCTGCTAGTATCACCAAAATCACTCGAGAATTAATTGAAGCGCACTTGATTCATGAAACGACAGTACAAGAAGCGACGAGTCGTGGTCGACCTGCTGTCGGTTTGCAGGTCAATAATGAAGGCTGGCAATTTTTGTCAATGCGTTTGGGGCGGGGTTATTTAACCATTGCTTTGCATGAGTTAGGCGGTGATGTACTAATCGATACTAAAATCGAGATACACGAGCTTGATCAAGACGATGTGCTTGAGCGCCTGCTTTACGAAATTGATGAATTCTTTCAGACTTACGCGGATCAACTTGATCGGGTTACCAGTATTGCCCTTACGCTGCCTGGTCTCGTGAACTCAGAGCAAGGTGTCGTTTTGCAGATGCCTCATTACAATGTCGAAAATCTTGCTCTTGGACCAGAGATATACAAAGCAACAGGCTTGCCAGTTTTCATTGCCAATGACACGCGAGCTTGGGCATTAGCAGAAAAGCTTTTTGGTCATTCTCAAGATAATGACAACTCCGTTCTTATCTCTATCCACCACGGTTTAGGTGCGGGCATCATTCTGGATGGGCGCGTTTTGCAAGGCCGTCACGGTAACATTGGTGAACTCGGGCATATTCAAATTGACCCAAATGGAAAACGTTGTCATTGCGGCAATATTGGCTGTTTGGAAACCGTTGCCAGTTCTCAGGCAATTCGTGAAGAAGTCGTAAGACGAATCGCTGATGGCGAAGACTCTATTCTTGCTAAACAAGAGGAAATGAGTATTGAGAGCATTTGTGAAGCCGCTGCAAACGGTGATCCTTTGGCCGTCGATGTGATTGAAAAACTTGGACGCTACTTAGGCTCTGCAATTGCTATTGTGATCAACTTATTTAACCCTGAGAAAATCTTGATCGGTGGTGTGATTAACCAAGCAAAAGATGTGCTTTATCCTGCGGTTCGTCGCTGTATCGAAGAGCAGAGTTTACCTGTTTATCACCAAGATCTTGAGCTGGTGGAGTCTCGTTTCTATAAGCAAGCCACAATGCCTGGTGCCGCATTGATTAAGCAAGCGTTGTACGATGGTCAACTATTGATGAAGGTTGTGGAAGGTTAAGTCTTTTTAACATGATGATGTGCCGGGCTGTTGAGACTGCATTTGTAGGTGATTTAGGGTGAGACTTAACGGCTCACCCTTTTTGATCGCCTATTACTAGAAAGGGAATTTGAGTTATGTTGCATTGCTATATCTGCGCCATTCATGTAATTTCCTAAAAAGCTCAAGTAAATAAACAAAATGGCTTTCAATGTGCTGCGTGACTTTGCGTCTGATGCAAAGAGAAGTAATACGCTAAAACTGTTGTACTTTAAAGCTGTGCTCGAAAAGCCAAATATTTTAAGGTTATTTGGTTATATAACCTTGCTGTGTCTGTACTGATTTCGAGTAAAATAAGAATTATCCATAATTTAGGTAGTAGTATGTCCGGAGTGTTAAATACGGTTGACCAGCGTACAAACTTGGTTGGTGAAAATCGACTAGAGCTTCTGCTGTTCACTTTAAATAGTCGCCAATTATTTGCGATTAATGTGTTCAAAGTGAAAGAGGTCATCAAGCTTCCACCGTTAACCAAGCTCCCTGGATCGCACTACAATATTCGTGGGGTTGCTTCTCTACGAGGTGAAGCGGTACCAGTGATTGATTTACGAGGCGCAATTGGTTTTCCTGCTTTACGTGGTGAAGCGGAAGAAGAAAATTTGATCGTGACAGAGTACAACCGCACGGTGCAGGGCTTCTTAGTCGGTCCGGTTAAAAACATTATTAATACGGCATGGACTGAAATTCAGCCGCCTCCTTCCACGTCTGGTCGCTCGAATTACCTCACGGCTATCACGCAAATCAAAGAGGGGGATGCCTCTCAAATTGTCGAAATTATTGACGTTGAAAAAGTTTTAGCGGAGATCGTACATTACGACGTGACTATCTCGGAGGACATTCTCGATCAAGAATTGGCCCAAGCAATGGTCGGGCGTAATGTTCTGATTGTGGATGATTCCTCTACAGCTCGTAATCAAGTTCGCGATACGCTTTCTCAATTAGGTATGAATATCATCGAGTGTCGTGACGGGCTAGAAGCGTTAACGGTTTTAAAACGTTGGTGTGATGAAGGTAAAGATGTAGAAAAAGAGCTGTTGATGATGATTACGGATGCTGAAATGCCTGAAATGGATGGTTATAAACTGACCCATGAAGTGCGCCAAGATCCACGTATGTCTAAGTTGTTTATCACATTGAACACTTCTCTGAGCGGTAGTTTTAATGAAGCCATGGTACAAAAAGTAGGCTGTGATCGCTTTATATCTAAATTCCAACCGGATCTGCTGGTTGAAGTTGCTCAAGACCGATTACGCCAGATGCTTTCTAAAAGTGCATGATTAGATCTAGTGAAATCAGAGGGAGCGCACCTCTCTCTGATTTTTAACATCTCTCTCCTTAATTCCTCTGTACTAATGGAAATCCCGAGATTTACTTTGTAGATTGTTCAAGTAGTGCGTGCAATCAATCAACTTACCAGCAATAACGTGCGTGACTTCTCCCTCTCTTTCAAGAATGCCTTTCACCATTAATACTTTAGCGCCTAAATACGCTTGCTTTTGGGCTCGTGCTGTCGCTTGCCAAACGACCACATTAATGTTGCCCGTGTCATCTTCTAACGTAAAAAATGTCACGCCAGCGGCGGTGCCTGGAGATTGTCTTCCTGTTACCACACCTACCACTGTGACCAGTGACTTATGCGGTTTCTCTGTCAGTTGCCTCATGCGGGTAAAGTGAGGGAGTTTGCCCGTTTCTTCTAATAATTTAATTGGATGGCGGCTAAGAGATAGTCCCGTGCTTGCGTAATCCTCAACTAAATTTTCATATTCAGAGGGTCGAGTCTGGTAGCTAACATTGGGTTCTTCGACCTTGTGAAACAATGGTAGGTCAGATAAGGAATCCATTGCTGCCCAGCGAGCGTTATAACGATTTCCCGATAAGGCCTGAAATGCATTGGCTGAAGCCAATAATTCAATGTCACTTCGGCTTCTTAATACCTGCTTTACTTCTTGAATCGATCGGTAACCATTAAGTGGTTTGCGCTCAATAAGCCTTTGTGCGCTTTCTGCGTTAAAGCCTTTCACCAAGCGAAAACCAAGTTGCACGCCGAGCCTGCCATTCGGACGTGAGACGAGATGATGTTGATATTTTGAATGATTGACGCACACCGGCAATACTTCGACGCCATGTCGGCGAGCATCTTGTACTAATTGCGATGGGCTATAAAATCCCATTGGTTGGCTGTTCAACAATGCAGTGTAAAATTCGGCTGGGTAATAATATTTTAACCATGCAGAACAATATGCCAGCACTGCGAAAGACGCTGAATGACTTTCAGGGAAGCCGTACTCACCAAAGCCGCAAATCTGATCGAAAATGCGCTCAGCAAACGCTAAGTCATAACCTCTCTCTTGCATACCATTGATCAGTTTTGGTCTGAATTTAGCGAGATCGCCATTCTTTTTCCATGATGCCATCGCTCGACGGAGTTGATCGGCCTCGCCGCCGCTAAACCCTGCGGCTACCATGGCTAGCTTGATGACTTGCTCTTGGAAAATAGGGACGCCCATAGTCCGCTCAAGAACGCTTTTTACTTCTTCCGATGGATAACTGACAGGCTCTTTGTGATCTCGTCGTTTTAAAAAAGGATGCACCATATCACCCTGAATAGGGCCTGGACGAACAATTGCAATTTGAATCACTAAGTCGTAATAACAAGCAGGCTTTAGGCGAGGAAGCATGCTCATTTGTGCACGAGATTCTATTTGGAATACGCCTATCGTGTCAGCTTTTTGGATCATGCGATACACGTGTGGATCATCTTGTCGGCGAGTGATTTCGGAAATAGAGAGGGATCGCTGGTGATGTTTCTCGACCAGCTGAAAGCACTTTTTGATGGCGTTTAACATGCCGAGTGCGAGCACATCGACTTTTAGTAGCTTCAAGCTTTCTAAATCGTCTTTATCCCATTGAATGATAGTGCGATCTTCCATCGAGGCATTTTCAACAGGTACCAACTCATATAAAGGGCCAGATGAAATTACAAAGCCACCTACGTGCTGAGATAAATGGCGTGGGAAGCCAATGATCTCGTTGACCAATTGGATAAACTGCTGCCCTTTGAGAGATTCTGGTTGTAAGCCAAGTTCAATAATTTGAGCTTGCCAGCCTTGGCTGCGATCTCGGCGATTAACATTCTTAATGAAAAAATCTAATTGGGTCTCTTCAATCCCTAGTGCTTTACCGACTTCACGCACGGCACTTTTAAAGCGATAGCTGATCACTGTTGCAGCAAGTGCTGCACGCTCACGGCCATATTTTTTGTAAATATACTGGATAACTTCTTCACGGCGCTCGTGTTCAAAGTCCACATCAATATCCGGCGGTTCCTTACGTTCTTTACTGATAAATCGTTCGAATAAGACAGCGATTTGTCGAGGATCGACGGCGGTAATTTCCAGGCAATAACACACCACAGAGTTTGCAGCGGAACCTCGCCCTTGGTAAAGAATGCCTTGCTGTTTCGCGAACATTACGATGTCGTGAATAGTAAGGAAGTAGTAGTGGTATTTCAGCTCTTGAATAAGCGCCAGTTCATTCTCGATGGTTTGATTGACTTCTGCTGGCACGCCTTCAGGAAAACGCAGCCTTTTACCACGTTCGACCAACATACGTAAGTAAGAGTCGGGTGTATAACCATCTGGGATCAGCTCGGTAGGATATTCGTATTTTAAATCGGAGAGCTTAAACTCGCATAAATCGGCGATGTAAGTACTTTCTTCCAGCCATTCTGGTTTGTAAATCCGAATCAACTTTTTAAAAGGACGAAGCGCTCGCTCAGTATTCGAAATACGGCCAAAACCGAGTTTATCGACGCTACACCCATGCTTTATAGCAGTAAGTACATGCTGTAATGGCAAGCGTTCAACATCATGCATGAGAACGCCTCCGCAGGCAGTTATAGGTAATTGAAATTCATGTGCTAACTGCTCGCAGTGCGCAATGTACTCAGTATCGTTGTTACTCAAATGGCGCTGAATCGCTACCCACAAACGATTAGCGTGGTGTTGATTGAGCCAGCGCCCCCAATAGTGATCACTCTCTTGATGTGTGGGCAGCCACAATACCAAACAATGTCGAACCGACATCAAATCCCATTCGAACAGTTGATAGTTGCCTTTTTCACTACGTCTTCTTGCGTTTGTGATGATACGACACAACTCGGCATAAGCCTTGCGACAAGGGCAAAGCAGTACGATTTGGCATTCATCATTTAACCAAAACATACTTCCAACGATTTGTTTGATATCGAGTTTATGTTGTTCGATGGTCGCATGGGCTTTGACAACGCCCGCGACTGAACATTCATCCGTTATAGCTAGAGCTTGATAGCGATAGAAAGCAGCTTGGAGTACCAGCTCTTCTGCATGAGAAGCTCCAGTCAAAAAAGAGAAGTTAGACTGACAAAATAGTTCCGCGTAACTCATAATGACCCAACAAAAATAACTGTCGATTTAACAAAAATAGCCATGAAGAAACCAGTGCTTGTGCTGATCGCGAAATATCCATAACCAGCGGCCTTGCTTGGTGTGTGCAATGTAGTAATCACGCATGATCTCATCACCATCCCACCACCCAGAAACTATTCGCTCAGGTCCGTGGACCAAAGAAACTTGTTCTTGCAATACAATGGGAGTGGGTAATTGCATTGCGGGGCGTAGTATGGAGGGTATGGCGTGCCCCTTTTTATCTGGAGCATCAGCAGGGCGATACTGACTGGCCTTTTCTGGTCTAGGATCGCAAGCAATATTGGGTTTTAAAACGGCACTTTTCCCCAATTTAGCTTGCAGTAAAGAGAGCAGCTCTAAAGCATTCATGTTTCCTTTCTGCCCAGCAAAGAGATCGCGTGATGCACTAAGAGGCTCACCTTGACGGATGACTTTTAACGTTAGCCCTGTGACTGGGCCATTAAGCGAGAGTGACTCTAAGCTCAAACTCGCTAACTGTTGCCAACGCTGACATAGGTAATCACCTTGCGCAGAAGTGAGTTGAAGGTGTTGCTCTTGTTTCTCACGCTGGTGGAGTGTTAAACACAGTTCAAAAGCGACCTTATCTCTTAATTTAAGAAAGGTTTCGAGTTGACGAAGTAATTTGGCCAACGGTTTTTCAATCCACTGAACGTTTTCGATCTCAAACAACAGCTCTAAATAAACTTGGAAGGATTCGGTAGGGTGATAAAGGTCGACAGGGTGTTTAAACTGCCCAGTCAGTCGACCAACGTAGTTCACCAAATCGATATCAAAGCGTCGTGCGATGTCTTGCAATGGCAGTTCAAGCAGGTTTTGCAATGTGGTGACGCCTACACGTTGTAACTTCTCTACTGTAGCGCTTGATAAATCTGCCAGTGTTAACGGTAATGGTGATAGGACTTTTTGTATGGCAGATTTGTCTTCACTGATGACGTTCGCTCCTGATATTGCCATCAATTTGGCAGCAAAAGGCGAAAAACCACATCCGAATTGAAAACTCAGTTTCAGCTCCGATAAGTGAGCTCTGACTTTATTCCAATAGTTTTCAAGCCCTTCATACAGAGCGAGCATTGGAGTAGCACGCAGTAAAATACCTTGGTTTGGCATCAACACAACGTCAGATGTGATCAAATACAGCCATTGAGCAATTTCTTGTAACTTGCTCCATTCGGTGTGCGGATGATAAGGATGCACTTGTAAATCTCGACACAAGGACGCAGCACTGCCTAGGCCCATACCTGGTTTAATGCCTTGTTGTTCGGCAATCTCGTTGTATTGAATAATCTGGCAACGTTGGCTTTCGACAATCACCACGGGTTGTTCTTGGTTATCACCAAAGAGTGCGTCTAGCTGCAGGCGAGGGAAGTGCAAGTAAATCCACAGAGCCATATCACTAACCTTGGTTCGCCAGTGGGAAATTGACCACAGTCGAGTGCACAGTTTCAGATGATGGTTTCACCAGTTGCGGATAATGGTGTTGGAAGCCGATACTAACGCTACCTCTATTCCAGCCTCCTTTCCTTTTCAGCACTTCAACATGAATCCCTTGCTCGTCGCCTTTCAGTTTTAAACTGAGTGACACAGGCAAAGACAAGCGGTTGATAGTATCTGTTTTAAGCATAAAGAGAGGGCAAGTACCTTGTTCACTCGCTACCTGTAAGCGTTTCACTTGGTGTATTTCAAGCTCTTCTTGCCATAACAAAACATTACTGCATACCCCACTTTTCAGACATTGCTCTGCAGCCCAAAGAGCATCTTTGGGGTGAGTTGGAGTAACAACCCACACTTGGTTTATATCCAACCCGATGTAGTGTAAAAACAGAGAATTCACTAGCGCAGGTGGTTGAATAAATGCGGTCATACCATTGGTCTGAGTGGCTTTTAAATAGGGAGCGAGCAAACGCAATTCACCAATACTACCAATAGATTCCATCTCCACTACGCCATGAGGTGGAAAGCCTCCGCCGAGCAAATCATCTAATTCAGAAAAACCGGAACTAGTCTGCAACTGCTGAGGATCTGCTTTCGTTAAATTTGCTTGCCAAACAAGGTGTTGGCTTTTTAAGTTCTGAATAATATCTTGCATAATAAATACCTGTATATATGTACAGTATATTTCTGTGGGAGAAAGTCGCAAGATTTTTATGAAGAGAGAAATGAAAAAAGGCAGCGTTTGCTGCCTTTTCAATCGATTATGTGAGGTAACCTGAATGAGTTATTTACGCTTCGGTTGAGCGTCGATGCACTGACCGTTCACATCGGTAACCGCAGGATCCATTAAGTGCAAATATAGCGGCATGATATCCAGTGGCGTTTTGAGAGTATTCGCATCTTCACCCGGATATGCTTTTTCACGCATGCGAGTACGAGTGGCACCAGGGTTAATTGCGTTAACGCGGATCGGTGTATCACTCAGCTCGTCAGCTAAAACTTGCATCATGCCTTCTACGGCAAATTTAGAGATAGCGTATGGCCCCCAGAATGCGCGGCCAGAGTGGCCGACAGTTGAAGAGGTAAAGATAATACGCCCAGCTTCTGATTTACGCATCACAGGCAGTAATGCTTGAGTCATTAGCACTTCGGCTTTCACGTTGATCTGCATGATATCGTCGAAGTCTTCCTCTTTGATTTGATCAAATGGACACAGCGAACTCAAGACACCTGCGTTGTGTAATAGACCATCCAAGCGACCAAACTGTCCTTCGATTGTCTCTGCCATATCAATGTAATTCTGCTGAGTTGCACCCTTGAGATCCAATGGAATGATAGCAGCTTGTGGATAGCCAGCAGCTTCAATCTCATCATAGATAGATTCAAGGTTTTGCACATTTCTACCCAAGAGAATAACAGTTGCACCGTGCTCGGCATAAGAAAGCGCGGCTTGACGGCCGATGCCATTACCAGCGCCAGTAACAAGAATGACTTTACCTTTTAGAGCATCAGCTGAAACGGAGTAGTTCACGGCGATAAATCCTTATTATTGTAAGAGGGTCCATGATAGTTAATTGACGCTAAAAAACGCCTGTTTCTCAATGGAAAATCTTGGTAATCGTGACAAGATGGTTACAATACACCAATTCATGTGTTATACCAATTCCAGAACTTTCGTTAGGTATGCTATCAATCAGAACAAGTGGTTACAAACCGCGCTGCCTTCTCGCTGATGTTTCTGCGTAACATACTAACGTCATCTGAAATGAGATAAAGGAGCTCTCGTTGGAATTTTTATTAGATTATGGTCTGTTTCTGGCCAAAATTATCACGGTGGTTGCTGCGATAATTGTTCTGCTCATTATTGCAAAATCGGCTGGTGGCAAATCGGGTGCGGCGAAAGGGGAGTTAGAGATTACCAACCTTTCAGAGCAACACAAACAATCTGTTGAGCAGTTAGAGCATCATTTGCATGACGATGCTTTCATCAAGGCTCGAGATAAAGCCGTCAAGAAAGAAGAAAAAGAGAAGAACAAATCTCGCGAGAAAGAAATCAAACAAGCGAGCAAAGACGGTTCATTAGATAGCAAGCGTGAACCACACCTATTTGTTCTTGATTTCAACGGTAGCATAGACGCAAAAGAAGTCGCGTCTCTACGTGAAGAAATCACCGCTATTTTGGCTGTCGCACGTGAAGGTGATGAAGTGTTACTTCGCTTAGAGTCTGGCGGTGGTATGGTTCATGGTTACGGCCTTGCCTCTTCTCAACTGGACCGAATCAAAGCTGCGGGTCTTCCTCTGACCATCTCTGTTGACAAAGTTGCGGCAAGTGGTGGTTACATGATGGCATGTGTAGCAGATAAGATTGTTTCTGCACCATTTGCAATTGTGGGGTCTATTGGCGTTATCGCACAAATTCCTAACTTCAACAAACTGTTGAAGAAACATGACATTGAGTACGAACAACTAACAGCGGGTGAATATAAACGCACGCTAACGATGTTCGGTGAGAATACCGATAAAGCGCGCGATAAGTTTAAGCAAGAACTTGAAGAAACACATGTCTTGTTTAAAGACTTCATCCGTGAGCGTCGTCCTAGTTTGGACCTAGACAAAGTAGCCACTGGTGAGCACTGGTTCGGTACACAAGCGAAAGAGCTTGGTTTGGTGGATGACATTAGTACATCTGATGATATCGTTGTTGCGGCATGCAAAGATAAAACCGTACTTTCTGTGCATTATGTGCAGAAGAAAAAGCTGGCAGACAAGCTAGCAGGTGTCGCGGGCAAAGTTGCTGACAGTGTGATCTTAAAGTTAGCTGAGCGTGGTCAAAAACCGATTGTTTAATCGAGCTTAAGTTCATGACATTTAAAACGGCGAGGGCAGAAGCTCTCGCCGTTTTTGTTGAACTTTATGTTTATTGATGAATCCAATTACGCATTAGGTGTAATGCTTTACACGACATTTTTCCTCGCTCCAAAGACTGATTACCCGTATAATGTGCGCCTCGAAAACCGAGCAAATTGCTGAAAAGAAACTATTGGTGGAGAAGAACATGTCCTCTCAAACTCCGGTTGTAACCGTAGATGGACCTAGTGGTGCAGGTAAAGGCACTTTATGTATGTTGCTGGCGAAAAAGTTGGGTTTCCAACTCTTAGATTCTGGCGCAATTTATCGTGTACTTGCACTCGCTGCGATTCACCACGGTGTCGACACCGAGTCAGAAGATGCTCTTGTCCCACTAGCAACCCACCTAGACGTTCAATTTATCGCGGAAGGTGACTTAGTTAAGGTCATTCTAGAAGGCGAAGACGTGTCAGGGGAGCTTCGCAAAGAAGAAACAGGCATGGCAGCATCTAAAGTTGCGGCTTTGCCACGTGTTCGTGAAGCATTACTACGTCGTCAGCGTGCATTTGAGACCGCTCCGGGTCTGGTTGCTGATGGTCGTGATATGGGCACAATTGTATTCCCGAGTGCGCAAGCAAAAATCTTCCTTGATGCGAGTGCTGAAGAGCGTGCAAATCGACGCCTTAAACAGTTGCAAGAGAAAGGGTTAGATGTTAGATTTGCTGACCTTTTAAGCGAGATCCAAGAGCGTGACGACCGAGATCGTAACCGCCCAGTGGCGCCATTACGCCCTGCTGAGGATGCGCTTGTGCTAGATTCTACGTCGATGACTATCGACGAAGTAGTAGAAAAGGCACTACAATATATCGAATCGAAGCTAGCTGAGTAATAATACTCGACTAGGCTAAGAGCGTTGGTCGCAAGGATGATGACTGGCGAATTTAATAACCCCATGCGGTAGGATACCCGTGGAAGTTTAATTTATTGAAGATTAATTAAATGACTGAATCTTTTGCTCAACTCTTTGAAGAGTTTCTAAACGAAACAGAATTCCAACAAGGCAGCATCGTTAAAGGTACTGTAGTAGCTATCGAGAACGGTTTCGTTCTTGTTGACGCTGGTCTTAAGTCTGAATCTGCTATCCCTGCTGAACAGTTCAAGAACGCTGCTGGCGAACTTGAAGTTGAAGTTGGCGCTGAAGTAGACGTAGCTCTAGACGCTGTTGAAGATGGTTTCGGTGAAACTCAACTTTCTCGTGAGAAAGCTAAGCGTCACGAAGCTTGGATCGTACTTGAGAAAGCTTACGAAGAAGCTGAAACTGTTGTTGGTATCATCAACGGTAAAGTTAAAGGCGGTTTCACTGTTGAACTAAACGGTATCCGTGCTTTCCTTCCTGGCTCTCTAGTAGACGTACGTCCAATCCGCGACACTGCTCACCTAGAAAACAAAGAGCTAGAGTTCAAAGTTATCAAACTTGACCAAAAACGTAACAACGTAGTTGTTTCACGTCGTGCAGTTATCGAATCAGAGAACAGCGTTGAGCGTGACGAGCTTCTAGAAACTCTACAAGAAGGTTCTGAAGTTAAAGGTATCGTTAAGAACCTTACTGACTACGGTGCGTTCGTTGACCTAGGTGGCGTTGACGGTCTTCTACATATCACTGATATGGCTTGGAAGCGCGTTAAGCACCCATCTGAAATCGTTAACGTTGGTGACGAGATCCAAGTTAAAGTTCTTAAGTTCGACCGTGAGCGTACTCGCGTATCACTAGGTCTTAAGCAACTAGGCGAAGATCCATGGGTAGCAATCGCTAAGCGTTACCCAGAAGGTCACAAACTAACTGGTCGCGTAACTAACCTAACTGACTACGGCTGCTTCGTTGAAATCGAAGAAGGCGTTGAAGGTCTAGTTCACGTTTCAGAAATGGATTGGACTAACAAGAACATCCACCCTTCTAAAGTTGTTAATGTTGGCGACGAAGTTGAGGTTATGGTTCTTGAAATCGACGAAGAACGTCGTCGTATCTCTCTAGGTCTGAAACAGTGTAAAGCTAACCCATGGCAGTCATTCGCTGAAGCACAAGCTAAAGGCGACAAAGTTACTGGTAAGATCAAGTCTATCACTGACTTCGGTATCTTCATCGGTCTAGAAGGCGGCATCGATGGTCTAGTTCACCTATCTGACATTTCTTGGAATGTTGCTGGCGAAGAAGCTGTACGTGAGTACAAGAAAGGCGACGAGATCTCTGCAGTTGTTCTAGCAGTAGACGCTGAGCGTGAGCGCATCTCTCTAGGCATCAAGCAAATGGAAAATGACCCATTCAATGCTTACGTTGCTGACAACAAGAAAGGTGTTCTAGTTAACGCTACTGTAACTGCTGTTGACGCTAAAGGCGCTACTGTTGAAATCGCAGAAGGCGTTGAAGGTTACATCCGTGCTTCTGAAGTATCACGCGATCGCGTAGAAGATGCTTCTCTAATCCTAAGCGCTGGTGATGTTGTTGAAGCGAAGTTCACAGGTGTAGACCGTAAGAACCGCGTAATCAACCTATCTATCAAAGCTAAAGACGAAGCTGACGAGCAAGAAGCAATGGCATCTATCAACAAGCAAGATGACAATGCATTCGGTAACGCAATGGCTGACGCTTTCAAAGCTGCTAAAGGCGAATAATATACTCGCTTAAGCAAAAAAGGAGCCGCAAGGCTCCTTTTTTATATTTGGTCATATTTAAGTAGTAATACTAATGACAGTAAACTATCTTAATAAAAGGCATTTCTTCATTGCGCATTTTGCATAAAATTTGTCTAGAATTGTCAGCAAGTGTTTGTTGGAATTAGTATTACTTACTATAATAAGTGATAAAGATACTCAAAGAGGGCAACTATGACTAAGTCTGAACTGATTGAAAGACTCTGCGCTGAGCAAACACACTTATCAGCGAAAGAGGTAGAGGATGCTGTAAAAGATATTTTAGAGCACATGGCCTCTACACTAGAGAGCGGTGACCGTATCGAGATCCGTGGCTTTGGTAGTTTTTCTCTTCATTACCGCGAGCCTCGCGTAGGTCGTAACCCTAAAACGGGCGATAAAGTGGAATTGGAAGGTAAATACGTTCCACATTTCAAACCTGGTAAAGAACTTCGTGAGCGTGTAAATATTGGTTAATGCACTCTTATTAGTTTGAAAAAAGCGGCATACGTTTGTGTATGCCGCTTTTTTGTAATGTATCCAAGTTAGTCATACATCCAAGATCGTTTACTAATCTAATTGTGGATTCAGCTGTTTTCTTTGCTGCTTTCTATACCCAAATAACTTTAACTTCTAAGCATGTCTACAAACTAAGCATCTTGAGGTTACTTGGGTATAGATTATTGCTAATATACGTAGTCTGAAGAAGCATTTTCCTGCATAATCTTACCGACTTACTCCTAGAAGGGTGATGTAACATGAAAATTATAAAAATCGTTGCTGTTTTAGCTCTCTTTTTAATTGCATTGGCGTTAGGTTCCCAAAACCAAGAGCTCGTGACTTTTAACTATCTTCTAGCAAAAGGAGAGTTCCACTTATCTACGCTATTAGGTGTAGTATTTGTGGTTGGCTTTGCTTTAGCGTGGGTTATCTTTGGTAGCATCCAACTGAAAACTCAGCTACAGGTCCGTCGTTTAAAGAAAAAACTGAAAAAGTACGAACCAACTGAATCAAACAACGCTGCTGATAAGCCAGCCATTGAAAAACAGGCATAAGGATAAGGCTTAACTTTAATGCTTGAACTACTCTTCTTGTTGTTGCCTATAGCTGCTGCGTATGGCTGGTATATGGGGCATCGCAGCGCTCAGCAAGACAAGCAGAAGCAATCTCATCAAATCTCTCGTCAGTATATGACGGGTCTTAATCTGCTGCTCTCTGACCAATCAGATAAGGCTGTCGATCACTTTATTGAATTGCTCCAAGTTGATAACGAGACCATCGATACTCACCTTGCGTTGGGTAACCTGTTCCGGTCTCGTGGTGAAGTCGACCGCGCAATCAGAATTCACCAAAATCTTATTTCTCGTTCAGGCTTAACACTGGACCAAAAGAACCTCGCCCTTCAACAGTTAGCGAAAGACTACATGGTCTCAGGTTTTCTTGATCGTGCAGAGAAAATCTTCGAACAGTTAGTCGAAGAGCCAGATTACAAAGAGGCGGCTCTTCAACAATTAGTGACCATTTATCAGCAAACACGAGAATGGGAAAAGGCGATTTATTACGCGAACCAATTGGCTAAGTTAGGTAATAAACGCTCAAGGATGCGTGCAAATATTGCCCATTTTTGGTGTGAAATAGCCATGCTCGACCAAGCTGATGGGAATACTAATAAGGCAATACAGCATTTTAAAAAAGCGTTAGCGGAAGACCCGAAGTGTGTTCGAGCAAGTATTGCTTTGGGACGAATTTATCTAGAGTCTGAAGACTATAAGCACACCATCAAATATCTGACAGGGGTACTTGAGCAAGATAAAGACTTTATCAGTGATGTCTTGCCAACTATTGCAGAATGCTATCATCATCTGGGCCAGGAAGATGAACTTGTCGAGTTTCTGCGAGCTTGTATTGATAAGAAAGCAGGCGTATCAGCCGAGTTGATGTTGGCTCAATTAGTTGCTCATCACGAGAACGTTGGGGCTGCTCAAGAGTTACTGACGAAACAATTGCTGAAAAACCCAACCATGAAGGGCTTCTACCGTTTAATTGACTACCACATTGCAGAAGCAGAAGATGGTCGAGCGAAAGACAGCCTATCAACACTACAAGCGATGGTGGGTGAACAGTTAAAAGTGAAACCACATTACCGATGCCGGAAGTGTGGATTTTCTACCCATTCCCTTTATTGGCATTGTCCGTCCTGTAAAGGATGGGGGACGATCAAGCCAATCCGCGGATTGGATGGTGAATAATTCTTAATGCAGCTGGCAGAGTTTCTGTCCGCTGCATTTTTTTAACTTTTTATTTAATAAGAACCAAAACAGTTAGGAGATGAAATGATCGACCAAAAAGTTATTGTCGCACTGGATTATGATAACCAAGCAGATGCACTTGCGTTTGTAGATAGAATTGATCCTGCGTCATGCCGACTAAAAGTTGGCAAGGAGATGTTTACGCTATTTGGTCCTGATTTTGTACGTGAACTCCATAAACGTGGTTTCTCGGTATTCCTAGATTTAAAATTTCACGATATTCCAAACACCTGTTCGAAAGCAGTTCGCGCTGCGGCTGAAATGGGTGTATGGATGGTGAACGTACACGCGAGCGGTGGTGAGCGTATGATGACGGCATCACGTGAAATTCTTGAGCCATATGGTAAAGATCGTCCACTTCTTATCGGTGTAACGGTACTAACCAGTATGGAACAAAGTGATTTAGCTGGTATTGGTTTGAATGTTGCGCCTCAGGAGCAAGTGATTCGTCTAGCAACCTTGACCAAAAACGCGGGCTTAGATGGTGTCGTATGTTCAGCGCAAGAGTCCTCACTACTGAAGAGCGAACTAGGCCAAGAATTTAAATTAGTGACCCCTGGTATTCGACCTGCTGGTTCAGAACAAGGTGACCAACGCCGTATCATGACGCCAGTAGACGCTATCCAATCAGGTTCAGATTATCTTGTGATTGGTCGCCCTATCACTCAAGCGTCAAATCCTGCAGAAGTGCTGAAGTCGATCAATGAGAGCTTATCTAAAATGTAAGCACTGTCTCGATTGTATGGAGAAAAGTGAGGCTAAGATGCCTCACTTTTTATATCGAATGAAAATACTGATCGCGGTAAACAACCATTCCTTTTAACCAGCTATGTCTGATCATTTACTCGCTGTAACTGGTATATCGGGGCCAATTGAGATAAAGGTTCTGCGGTTTATTCTGAGTAAAGTAGGGCTTGGTACTATGCTGATCACACTTTTGTAACATAACTCACTGTGATGCCTCGAAAATGCAATCATGTGTTATTGATGGCTTGCGTTACAAATATCTAAAGAATACTATGGCGAAGATGCATTCACTGCGTTGTAAGGTCTAGGATGACCTAGTGAAACTCTTTGAAATTAATATAGAAGCTGGCAGGACGTCACTTCATATTACGTTCCTATTATTTCCTATCTGCGTATTTTAAATCGCAGCTTTCTGTGAGCTTTCACACGCTGTCTTCCTTGTTACGACCTTAGTGCGCAAACACAACAAGGAAGAAACATGACTAAAAAACTGCCATTTTCAGTACTAGCAACACTGACCGCTGCCAGTTTTCAACTGAGTGCGGCAGAATTGCCAGCTGATATCGAATGGATTTCAAACAACAACGAACCTCTATTTGCCTCTGAAGAAGCGGTACGAGGTGGCACCTATCGCACTTACATTCAGAGCTTTCCGCAAACATTACGAAGTGTTGGTCCAGATGCGAACTCAGGTTTGCGCCAATACTTAATGGATGGTTCACCAAAACTGGCTCAGCGTCATCCAAATACTGGCAAATGGATCCCTCAACTTGCTAAGTCATGGGCATTTGGAGAGGACAACAAAACCGTATTCTTTAAACTCGACGAAACGGCCGAGTGGTCAGATGGTGAAAAAATTACAGCAGATGATTACGTCTTTATGATGAAGTACTACACGTCAAAAGACATTATCGACCCGTGGTATAACGACTTCTTCACAAACAGTATTGTGAGTGTTGAAAAAATTGATGACTACACGATCAAAGTCAATCTTGCTGTAGCTCAAAGTCATGACTCACTTATGGTTATGATTAACATGCCAAGTAATGGTTTTCAGCCTCGTCCTGAACACTTCTTTGAAGGAGAAAAGGACGCAAATAACGATGGCATGCCTGATAACTTCGTCAGAAAGTTTAACTTTAAATCTGAGCCAACCGCAGCGCCTTACTACATTGATCAAGTGAAGAAAGGTAAGAGCGTGACATTCAAACATGTCGGTGAAGATTGGTGGGGATACAACAACCGCTACTATAAAAACCGTTATAACGTTGAAAAGGTTCGCATTAAGGTAATTCGCGATCCTGATATTGCCATGAAGCACTTTGAGAAAGGCAACTTAGACTACTTTGAGATGGTGCTACCAAGCTTTTGGCATGACAAAACCAATAGTGATGTGTACAAAAAAGGCTATATCCAAAAGTACTGGGGCTTTAACGAAGCACCGCAAGGAGCAGGTGGTCTTTGGATGAACACAGCGATGCCGATGTTGGATAACCTAGAAGTGCGTAAAGGTGTTATGGCAGCCACTGACTATGACGGCATGATTGAAAACATCATGCGTGGAGATTATTCACGTAAACCGCATGGACTCGGCTTTGGTCATGGCGAATACGATGATCCTAACAATACACCGCCAAAGTTTGATGCTGATGCGGCGGTTAAACACTTCGAAAAAGCGGGCTTTGACAAAGTGGGCGCAGATGGTATTCGTATTAACGACAAGGGCCAACGCTTGAGCTTTGCTATCACCTATGGATACAACTCTTGGACACCGCGTATTGCATACCTGAAAGAGCAAGCGAAACTTGCTGGTCTTGAGTTCACGTTAAATTTGGTGGATGGCTCATCTGCGTTTAAATACATTCTTGAGAAAAAGCATCAGCTAGCGTTTTTGAATATGGGCTCTGGTGAGATCCCTGCGTATTGGGAATACCTACACTCGGATAATGCAAATCGACCACAAACGAATGCTCACACCAACTACAGCAGCCCTGAGCTAGACAAGTTAATTGAAGCGTATGATTCTGAGTTTGATCAGGAGAAGCGTTACGACTTGTCGCATCAAATCCAAAACTATGTCAGCAAAGCGAACATCATCGTTCCTGGCTACATGGTGCCTTATTCTCGAGTTGCTCATTGGCGCTGGGTTAAAATTCCTAAAAACGGCATGACAAAAGCGACAGAATGGGTGCTTCATCCAATGGATATCGGTAATTTCTGGATTGATAACCAAGTAAAAGAAGAGACAGAAGAAGCGATGGACGAGGGTAAAACCTTCCCAGAATTAACGGTAATTGATGATCGTTACAAATTGTAAATCAGTAGTTTAGATAGAAAATGATAGCCCCGGTAATGAATTTTATCGGGGCTTTCTTTTTTACTTAATAAGGTAAGACGCTTCTAAAAGGTAGGTTTTTGCATCACCAAGCAAAGAGAACGCTTTATCGATGGTTTTAAATCGATCATCAAGCGAGTCGCTTGATATCAGCTGGCTGAATGTTTGCAACGAGAAAGCTTCGTTTGCTTTGAAGAACTGATGTACGTTTTCAAGCTGCACTTTATGAATATGCTCCACCTTATTTAGGGCGGTGGTTAAATCGGAAATGTTAATCGACATTGCTATTCGGGAACCTTATCAACAAGACCTATATGAGGTCATAGAGTGGGGTTTTATATTTTGTGACAGAGAGTAGCACCGAAGAGCAATTTATAGTCTGATGAAGATCAATTTGCCTTATTTAAGCATCTGTAACGTGGCACTAGACGTGTACCTAGAGTTGGTACAAGTTACAACGCTTGAATATAGGCTAGGGTTCAACCTAATCAAAAGTAAAAGCCAAGTCCGACTAAAAGCCCTTGAGAAGCCGTATCATATTCAAATACCTCTTCATTTTTGTAATCGACCCAGGTCGACTTGTAAGCTAAGTTGAGATCAGACCATTCGTTAAAGCTATAACGAACACCAGTTTGAATGGCATAAGTGAAGTGAGTATCGTTGCCAAGTCCGGCGTCGATGCTGGCATGAAATCGCCAGTTTTCGCTCAATTCATCAATGAGTCGCAAGCCAACTAAAAAATCGACCCAATCTTCTTGTAATGACAGTCTATCTTCTAGTACCCGGTTGTCATTACGATACAGCTTGCCGGTGATGTCATTGTCCCACCAACGTAATCCAAACATATAATCCAGTTTACCAAATGAATATTGTTCGCGTTGGAATGCCTTTGCTTCTAGAACACCTTGCCGTATTTCGATGTCCGCACGATAACGAGCGTTAGGCAGAGCGCCCTTGATATTATTAACATCACCACTTAAGTTCATGAAACTATAATCTATGTAGTAGCCCCACTTACTTTGGTAAATACTCTCGAATCGCAACATCGCCCCAATATCGAGGTGGTCTACGATGAACTTAGGATCGACATCCACCTCTGATGAAAAGCGACCAATACTGGTATCCCCGTGGATATTCAGTCCTAGCATGTACACTTCTATGCTATTTCGCCAACGAGATTCTTGTGTCTCGGCTGAGAGCGCTACTGATGTAGGTAATACAAGAATGAGTGAGGAGAGTGATAGCAGGTTACATGGTTTCATCCAATTTCCTTTTCGGCTTTTCGTCAGCTTTCAGCTTAGTAGAAGTCGCTACACTCTGCATAAAAAAGGGAAGCAACTTGCTTCCCTGTAATTAACATTGACTTAGAGTTGTTTGGCAATGTCTGAGGTTAGGCTTTCTAAGCCTATGGATAAAGCGTTGACGAGCGCTTCATAGCCCTCATCTTGAAGCGGCTGAGAGATTTGTATTGGCGCGCTGTTTTCTACCTTACCTTCGGCATTAATGAGTAACCATTCCCCCTCAATTTCGATATTACCTTTGTAGCTGCCATTAAATTTATTTAACGTAAGCTGGAGTTTGGCTTCACCGCTTTGATCCAACAGATTATTCATTTCAGTCGGCCAGTAATGACTTTGCTTGTGACGTAGTTCCGCGACGACTCTCTGAGTGATTTGCTCAGAAATACTGTGCGCCCATTGATTGTGCTTCGCCTGAATAACTTGGGTCTCAGAGGTTCGATAAACAATGCCATTATCATTCAAATAACTTGCCAATGTCACTGGACGAACAACTAAAGTTGGGCGCTGAGCGATATCAGAAGAGCTCAGCGTCACTGGTTCCGCCTTAGGTAGAAGGTACATAGCTCCTTTAGTTTGCGGAGCGCTACTGCAACCCGTTAGACCGACAAATAGCGCGATAGACAGAAAGAATACTCGTTTCATTAGTTTTTGCCTTTAACTGGTATTGGGTCACTGATTTCATCTTCTCCAAACACGAGAGAGTTTGGCTTTTCGTTTAGCTGTTTAAGTACGGGTTTAAACTCTGTCATTACGCTTTCTAATTCTTTTAGCGTGGCTTCCATTTCGCTGTACATGGTTGAGTTGGGCCCATAACCATCGAGTGTTTTTTGTAATTGCTGTAAGCTTTGGCGAATATCTGTTGGGATCTCTTGCGTTTCTTTTTGATTCAAAAGTTTATCAATACTGTCCGCCACGCGTTCTGCTGAAGCTAACGTTTTTTCAGACGTTTTTAACGTTGAATTGAGAGAATCTAGCGTTTCTTCCATCGGTAAGTTATTAATCTTATTTAGGAAGTCGTTCACTTGGCGCTGAACCTGCGCAAAACCACCACGCATGGTTGGGAAAACATCTAAATCAGCAAACTTACTCGGGACGTAAGGCTCGTCATTTGGATAGAAGTCGGCGTCAACATACAGTGCGCCTGTTAATAAGTTACCTGTTTTTAAAGTACCACGTAGGCCTTTAGCAAACTCACTCTTCAATTTATCTTTTAACATTGGTAAAGATTGGGATTGGAAATCGCCATAAACACGGCCGAGCTCGATACGTACCAATACAGGGATTTTTTTCGCAGAAAAGTTCTCTTCTGGGGTTGGAAGTCGCATTGGTACACGCATCACAGTACCAATTCTCAAGCCTCGATATTCGACAGGTGCCTTACGTTTAAGTCCTCGTACCGATTCATCAAAAAGCATAACGAATTCAATATAATCATCGTACATACCTTCTCGAAGTTGTTTAATATCATCGTACAAGCGGAAGTTGACCATATTTTCAGTGAGCTGTTCACCGGATTCAAGACCTGGAACGGTATCGAAGGTAACACCACCCGTTAGCATGCTCTCTAATGAGCCAAACTTGACTTCGAACCCTTCAGCATTGAGCTGTAAATCTACGCCAGAATTCAGCCAGAACTTGGTACGAGTGCGCACTAAGCTGTCATAAGGCTTGAAAATAAAGAGTTGGTATAACGCTTTGCGAGTGTCAACATCAAAGCTAGTTTTCTCTACACGACCAACCGTAAAGCCTTTATAAATGACGGGGTCACCAACGCCTAGCTTACCAGCCTCGCGGTGTGTTAACACAAGGCGTAACCCCTCTGCATCAGGAGAGGCCACTGGGGGAACATCTAAGACCGTAAAGCGCTCTTTCTCTATCTTAGATTTACCCGGCTGAAGTTGGATATAAGCGCCAGAGAGCAAGGTCTCTAAACCTGAAACGCCATCACGGCCAATACGAGGCTTCACCACCCAAAACATGGTGTCATCTCGCAGCATGCGTTCTGCATCCTTGTTCATTTGTGCCTTAGCGATGATGTGATCGTAATTTTCACTGAGAGTGACTTCAGTAATCAGTCCGACTTTTACATTCAATGCTCGGATTTCGGTTTTGCCAACCTCAATCCCATCTGCGGTTGGCAGTTGGAGAGTAATTTGTGGGCCTGTACTGTTGATATATTGGAACAGCATCCACGCTCCCATGGCTAGCGCAAGGATCGGGACAATCCATATCGCAGAAATCTGCTTTTGCGGTTTTATTTGAGCGGTTACGTTGTTCTCATCACTCATATTTGGCTTTCTCGTTTAAGTTGTCAGAAATCGGCTCCTGCACTTCGTTTTGTGGCAATTGCCACAACAAACGTGAGTCAAATATCATTGCAGAAAGCATAGTAAAAATGACCACTGCCGCGAAAGAGAGCGCAGCAGGACCTGGATAAATCGCCATTAAGTTTTGCAGCTGAACCAGTGCAACTAAGATCGCGACGACGAAGATATCGATCATGGACCAACGGCCAATAAACTCAGTTATACGGTAGATCTTTAAGCGTGAAATACTCTCTTCGTGCGGAAGATATCGCGCTTTTTGCGCATTGTAATACAGCCACGCGAGTGCCAGCATTTTCGCCATTGGAATAAATACGCTAGCAAAGAAAATTACCATCGCAATAGGGTAAGAACCTAAATGCCAAAGCAATATTACCCCCTCCATGATAGTTGAACCTTCTGCATGTCCAAGGCTTACGGTGTACATCATAGGGTAGAGGTTCGCAGGGATATAGAAAATGATTGAAGCAAACAAAAGCGCCCAAGCTTTTTGTAAATTGTCTGCGGGGTTGTATTTGTGAATAGGGCTTTTACAACGAATGCAGTGTTGGTGTTTTTTAGCTTCAATAGGGTTGAGCTGGTGGCACGTATGACAACCAATATGGTTGTGGTTATGGTGCGTATCACCCTCTTTTACATCAGGTAGCTCGATAGCTGGAATAAAGTGCCCCCAGAGCCAGCTTTTGTCGACCATTGATATGCATTTGACTACCAGAACGGTATATACACAAAACGCCCAGAATGAAGTGCCCATTCCTATGTCTGCGAGGGAAGCGATTTTAATTAAGCTGACCAACACGCCAATCAAAAATACATCCACCATTAACCAAGGTTCGACTCGAAACAGAAGACGGCATAAAACTTTTGCCATTCGTTGCTGCTTTTTAGAGGGGGTATGTTTACGTGCTTTTAATGCTTCAAGGTGAAGAAAGAGAATGAGACCAACATAGATTGCAGGCAAAACGATAACTGTTGCGAGTAGCAGCACACCCAAAAGCACATTTTGAAACTCAGCCAGCATTTTGGCAGCGTGCAACAAGGTGATTTCTTGCGACAACCCTTGCACGCTGAACGACATAAAAGGGAAAGAAATGCTTAGCACTAACATGATCAAACATGCCGATGATATGGCGATCACGCTTTGGTAAGGCTTGGCATTCACTTTAGTCAGCGAATGCGAACATCGAGGACATTGTGCTTTTTGCCCCTGTTCGATATCGGGAATGCGAACAACAAGGCCGCACTCTTCGCATGAAATTAACTGACGGGAATTAGGTTGAATACTCATCGGGTAGGTTTTAGATTCATTTGCTTTAAGAATACTCTTTTTTCACTAGGCACGCTTGTTTTGATTCAGGAGTTTACGAGTTTCTTACTTTTGGCATTAGAGGATATGGGAGATCTAAGACATAAACGAAGTCACGTTTGGTACAAGATTTTACGGCGAAGATGAGTATGTTGGAAGTCGAAAATAATGTGATATTGCTTGTCTGTGGAGGGGGGTAATTACTTGTTTTTAAGGGTAAGTAACCCTGCCCAGATAATCTGAGCAGGGAAAAAGAGCATTTTATTTAAGGTGCTTAGTTGTACTTTACTTGACCGTTCCGCTCTTAAAGGCATTGGAGCCGACTTGCGTACCGTTGAGCGTTTTGCCGTAATAGCCTTGGTGCTGGTGATATTTCTCCGCGTTTGCGGTGACATTGCCTTTGAATCGAGGATCTTGTGGACGCTCATGGCTGTTGACGTATGCTGCGACATCCCAAGCTTCTTGCTCTGTCAGCTGTACACTTTTCCCAAGCGGCATGTTTTCGTAAATAAAATAGGCCGCTGTGTTAATCCGGTGCATACCTGCGCCCCAGTTATACGCATATTCGCCCCAAAGTGGTGGAATGTATGAATGGTCGTTGGTGTCTTTGATGCCTGAACCGTCGGCGCGATGGCAAGTTTCACAGTTCTTTTCGTAGACCAATGCGCCTCGCTCTATTGATGGTTCTTGCTCAGGGGCGGCGATTTTTGGGTAGCCACGCCCAGAGAGATTACCTCGCTTTTCAACTGGTAATGCTTGTGCGATGGCTTCGGGCAACGGAAAGTCTTTTGCTTTTCCACCAATTTGCAACGCTTTTGCGTCTAGCTCTGGAATGGGTTCATCCGCCATACCATGTTTGTCAAGCAAACCGCCCATCGCTAACCAGTAGGCGTAAGCACTAAGGGCAACAATTTCTGGCGAATCGTAAGCGGGCGCTTTACCGTTCATGGAATACTCGAAACAACCCTGGATACGGTCAGCATAGCTATTTACGCGATCGTTTTTCTTACGATATGCCGGGTATGCCATGTAAGCTGCCCACAGTGGCGCAGCGTTTGCTTTTCGTCCTGCCTCCATATGGCAGTTCACACAGTTTTGTTCGTTGCCAACGTATTTTCCGCGCATTTGTTGTGAGTTAGAAAAGAGCGAGTAACCGCGTTTTACTTGCTCACCAAATGCGGTGTTTGGGATTGTGCTGAGACCACGCGGTTTTAAGTATTCACCGTGCTTTTCTTTTTCTATCGAAGGTAGCTCTTTCTGGCGGTCCGGTAACAGATCGTTAGCTAATACGAGCGTAGAAATGAAAGGCAGTGCGAACAAAGAATAGAAACGTTTCATGACTGCTCCTAGTAACGTAATGAGGCAAAGTAGTAAGCAAGATTTTCGATCTCTTTGTCAGTGAGATTTTTTGCGATGGTCCCCATCATATTGAGCGGGTCGCCACTGCGAGTGCCGTTTTTCCATGCCATCAATTGCGTTTTTAAGTAATCAGCATGTTGGCTTGCGAGGCGAGGGAACTTGTCGACGCCCATACCGCTGGCTCCATGACAAGTTGCGCAAGCTGGAATATTTCTATCCCAATCGCCTTGGAAAATTAACTTACGATACGGGTTACGAATATCAGCTTGGTCGCCGCGTTGTTCTGGATTCGTGAACTCATAGCTCGGGAGGTTAGCAAAGTACTCCATAACTTCCTTACGGCCTGCGGGATCGCTGAGTTCCTTCGCCATGCCTTGCATGACCACATTTTGGCGTTCGCCACTAAGGAATAGTTCGATTTGAGTGTTGAGATAATTCGCGTTTAAACCAGCGATCATCGGCGCGATATTTGGCTGTCCCATGCCATCTTGGCCGTGACAACCGCTACATACGCTGGCTTTTTCCGGAATAGACGAGGCGCTTGCGCCCATAGTGGTTGCTAACAAACAGGCCACCACCACTGGAAGAATTTTTGACATGCTGACTCACTTTAATTTTTATTAATATGTCTAAGTGCTACTTGGTAGTCACTCGGACGATATTGTCGGCCTTGTCAATAATGAAAGGTATTGTGGATTTCCACATATTTAATAAGTGTAAATGGCCGTATTTGTTTTTATTGGTTGTTCTATAAGCTATAAAAACAAAGTGGTGAAGAGCTGCACAAATCGGCAGCTCTAAGTGGTAGAGACGTCTTAACGTGCGGCGTTACGCTTTGCGGATTTTGGCCGGCAAGGACTGACGTGCCGCCGCGCCCACTACCCAATCCAACAATACACCTTTACCTTCTCGGGTAGGATCAATTAAGCCAATGTCGTTAATGTTGACGCCATCTTGGCTGCGCGTTTTTACGGGTTGTTGTTTATCGCCGATCCAGTGCGAGCGTTGTCCTAGCTCGGTATGACCAAACCCATGTTCAAATCCGAGTGTGCCAGGGCGAATCCCGCTGACTATCATCGCAAGTGCTTTGGTGCTTGCAGATGGTGTCTCGATAACAAACTCATCACCCGTTTTAATGCCTGCGCGCTCGGCATCGATTGGATGGATGTACACTGGGTTTACGCCTTTAATCGAGTTCAACCTTGGCGATAGGTTGGATACCGCACTGTGAATGTTGGATTTAAAGTTCGTTAGGCTGAAAGGCCATTCTGAGCTTGGGAACTGGTCTTCCATTGGTGTGCCATCGGCCAGTTTTTGTGGATGCCATGTTGGGCAACCCGTGTAGAAATCACCGGTCATGGTGTTTCTTGCGCTGCCGACACGTTCATTCCATATCGCGACAGGTCGTGTCCATTTGTGCTTCATTTGCTCACCTTGATACGCTTCGGTTGCATTTTCAAAACGTCCACCGCGAGCAAAAATAAACGCCACACGTTTCATCTCATCCGCTGTCAGCGTCTTCTGCATGGCTGGCATTAAACGCTCTAGGCCGGACCACGCAATGTCTTCTGCCGAAACTTCAGGCACCCCGCCTTTCACATAAGCCAAGTTTGCCGCGGAACGTAAGTAGAAATCTTCAGCGCTGTGGAGAGCGTGCCAATTCCCTTGCGCATCTTGAATCGCGTTGTCACCAAAGCCGCCTAGTTGCATTTTCTTGGCGACATCAATCAAAAAGTTTTCTAAGCAAATTGAACGACCATCGGCGGTTTTCTCTGTTCGCGCTCCCACAATCGGCCAGCGAGCGGTGACGGTTTTCACCGGAACGTCGTGCCAAGGCGTTGCCATACCCCAGCTTTCGTAGGTGACCGTGTCCGGCACAATATAGTCCGACAATGCGGTGGTTTCGTTAATGAACGCATCAACAGACACAATCAAACCGAGTTGTTTTGGATCTTTAAGCTTGTCTTCCAGCAGCGCTTTCAAACCGGGTACACCATACATTGGGTTCGCCATGTGATTGATCCACGCTTTAACGCGGTATGGATAACCATCAATAGCCGCAGATAGGTGCTCTGTCAGCAGTGGCGCTGCAAACGGATACCAAGGTGCGCGAGTTGGGTAAGGGGATTTTCCTGCCTCAACGCGACGCTTGTATTCGCTGGTTTTGTGGTAGGGGAATTTACTGCGCGATAGAAAGACGCCTTTCGGGCCGACCTTACCCGCAAATTTGGTGAAGTCGTAACGAGGACCCGCAGCGGAAGTTGGGTAGCCACCCGCTTTGGCCATCGCGCCGCCTTTCATGTTGATATTACCAATCAATGCATTGAGCATCATGATGGTAAACGAGTTATAGAACCCATTGGTGTGCATGTTGCCACCGTGGGTATCGACCACCGCTTTTGTGCCGTAGCTGGTGAAGCGTTTCGCTAGTTCTGCGATTTGCTCAACAGGGATCTCACATTGTTTGCTGTAGAACGCAAGGCTGTATTTGAACGCCTCTTCTTTGAGCCTTTGTAGAGACGATTTTACTCGTACTTCGCCTGATGCAAGCGAAACCGTTTTATCGACAAACAGTGCCGCTTCTTCTGTCTGGGTATGCACACCAAATTCGCCGCTTTGATCATCCACGATGACGTACGGGTCGGAGTCAGACAACGCTTCGCCCTCGAATGGCAGATTCAAGTCCGACGCGCGTAAAAACGTGCCGTTTCTCGGGTGCTGATTATCGCTTATCACAAGATGCGTAGCATTACACCAGTGCGCGGTGCCGGCTCGTTTCATCGCGTTTGCCCCCGGCTGCGCCAAGAAGGTTTTGTTGTAGCGTTGGTTTTCGATGATCCACTGGATCATGCCAAGCACGAGGGCAGAGTCGGTGCCCGGTTTGATTGGTATCCAGCGGTTGTTGTCACCGGCGGCCAAGCTCGATGAACCCGCCGGCAAACTTGGTGTGATGATGGTGTATTCCAAGCTGCCTTCTGTTCGCGCATTGGCGAGTTGGCGCGCCTGACGCTTAAAAGGGTTACCCGCTTGAGCTGGCGACATACCGATGAAGATGATGTATTCCGCATTATCAAAATCTGGCTTTAAGTGTGCGTTCTTATCTAAGTCGTTCATAAATGCGCCGCTGCCAGCACGAAATGCATAGCCGCAGTAAGAGCCATGATGCCCAAAGTTACGTGTACCATAGCTGTTGAACGCGAAGCGTTTGAATATGTCGTCTCGGCCTTCGTTACCGGCGTTGGTCATTAACAATTGGTTGGCTTTCGGTCCATATTCTGGGTTTTCAGGATCTACGGGCGTTGTTAAATCGCGGATGTCGCGTAAGCCATCAATATGGCCTTCACCAAATAAATCACCACCCTCTACGACTTCTTCTATCAATTGCTCGTAGCTGATCGGAATCCATTTTCCTTCGCCGCGTTTTCCAACTCGTTTCAGTGGCTGAGTAATGCGGTACGGGCTGTTGCGAATTTCTAGCATCCCATTGCCACGTGCGCATGCTGTTGAACGACCGTCAAGGCCCGCTTCTCCTGCCAAACTTAAATAAGCATCTTTGACTGGCGTTTCGAACGGAATGTTTTGCTGATGAGAGAGTGGGTGATATGGGTTGCCAGTAATACGCAAAATATCGTCGCTGCGGTTATCAATGCGTACACGCAATCCGCACAGTGACCAACAACCAAAGCACATCGATGGCGCAACGCGCTGATTTGGATTAGGGATTAGGTTGCCTTTGCTGTTGACCGTGTACTCTGGTTCAAGCGAGTTACCGTGGTGAATATCACGCGTTTTTTCTCCCGCAGTGCCTTCGAGCGCACCCTCGACTATGTGTTTGGTGGTGGTAGCGTAACCCGCAGCGAATGCGCCAAGCCCACCCACTGCAATGCCTGATTTCAAAAACTGACGGCGTTTGTTATCCATGATGAAATCCTCTTTGATTAGCGTTCAGTTAAGGTGAGTGATGAGGCTTTTACTTCGATCTTTTGTTTTGACTGAACCAGCTCCGAACCGAGCAGTGCCAGTGCAAGCCATAATCCGAGCATGCCGATAATGCCTATCCAGCCATTTCCATCCATAGTGAGTTGGTATGGATACAGCCCTGCATCGAACTTGGCGATGGTTTGCACTTCCATGATGGTAAACCAGCGAATCAGCCATGCACTTGCCAGTGCGGCAGCAGACACAAAACTGAGCCCTATGACGTGACGAAATCTGGCTGATGCGGACTTTTTGGTATCGCGCAAGAAGATGAAAGCGAGCAAAACACAACCTAAAACGACAAAAGTGAGCAGGGCAATGTTGTGCATCCATTGTTCGCTAGAATAGAGCGAAAATGCGGAATTGTTGGATGCCCAAATCGGTAGCAGTATCAGCGTTAATACACCGCTGGTAACCACTGATTTTTTAAGTAAATTAGTATCGCCAGATGTCAGCGTCTTTGACTGACTAGGCAGCAAGAGCCAAATCAACAGAGAAAATCCGACCGCGCCCATAAATGCAGTGACAAACCAAAGAATTGGTGACGCGGGTTGGTGCCATAAAGAGCGCGATTTAACGACTGCAATTTCAGCGCCTGTGTAGACTGCAATGGTGATGCCTGATAGCACCGTGATAACAGATACCATAAGCATGAATCTACGAGAGAGCGCCCAGTCACCCAGTGACAGCTTTGAAATTAGAGGCAGTACTTTCCCTGGCTGATTACGTAAGTTGATCAGATCCTGGCGGAGATACAGCCATGCAGTCACTACCGCTAAACCTGAGAAAACAGGCAAGAAAAGCGACCCTAAAGACATCCATGACCACGGAGTGATGTGTGCGTAAAAATGCCATGCGCGTCCCGGTTGGTGAAGGTCGCCAGTTAACGCTAATGGCCCCACGATGGCGCCGATGGCCAGCGTCAGAACAAGCGCAGCGCGCAGTCTGTGACTGGTGTGTCTTTCAAATAATAGGGCGATTAGGAATAAAACAGCAGCCGCATAAGCCGAACCGATGTAGAAGAAATACTGCACCGCCCACGGGAGCCAAGCCATCGCTTGAGGTTGGACTAACACTTCGGTGATGTTCATGCGCGATCTCCTTGTGGGTCGTAAATAGCAGGTTGTCCGTCGATGTGGCTGGTGAAGCGTTCATCCATGCCGATGTAAAACACGTGTGGCTTGGTCTCTTCGTTGGGTTTTAGCACTTTGATGTCGTCTTGGTGCTGCGCAATTAAGCGGCGGACTTCACTTGATGGATCATTCAAATCACCAATTACACGTGCTCCGCCAACACAGGTTTCCACGCAGGCAGGTAATAGACCTTGTTCTAGACGGTGAGCGCAGAAGGTGCATTTGTCTGCGGTGAGGGTGTCCTCATTGATAAAACGCGCATCGTAAGGGCAAGCCTGTACGCAATACGCGCAGGCGACACAGCGACTGTTATCCACCATGACGATGCCATCTTCGCGCTGAAAGGTCGCTTGAACCGGACACACAGCCACGCAGGGTGGGTTTTCGCAGTGGTTACAAAGGCGAGGGAGCATAAAGGCTTTCGCTTCTCGCGTGGCTGTAGAGCCATCATCTAACGTAACTTCGTATTGCTTTACGGTGGTTCGGAATTGACCGATAGGCACTTGGTTCTCGATGCTGCAACCCACAGTGCAAGCCTGGCATCCGACACATTTACGCAAATCCACCACCATGGCATAACGCTTGCCGACTTGTCCTTTTCGGTCAGCGGACTGGTTATTTCGAATAATGTTTCCCGCAGTTGCCGTGCCAATGCCTGCGGCTGGAATTAACGCGGCTCCGGCTGTGACCGCGCTGAGAAAGCGACGTTTGGTGGAATCCATAACTCACCTGCTTTTTTGTTGTATTTGAATTGACTGATTCCATTGTGAGAAATGCGCCGCGAGGCTTATATTGTGGATTTCCACATACCCAGATCAAACTTGATCTAAAACAAATGTGGTTTAGGGAAGGTAGCTGTTATTCTTGTCGTACTCTCTTGACGGAACGATTCGACTCATCATGAAAAAAGCACTGTGGCTTCAGCTTTGGATTCTTTGCTTAGTTGCCTTTGCATCTTTGGCTCAGGGCGCAGTTTCTGAACAAGCAGATCTGCAAGGAATGCAAGAGCAAAAAGCAGAGCAGCCACAGGCCAAGCAAAAAGTCGAAGTGGGCGTGTTAGCGATACGTGGTCATCTTTATGCTGAGCAGAGATGGCAACCGACCATTGATTGGCTCAATCAGCAAATTTCCGATGTGCATTTTGTCCTTCATCCCCTTAACTTGGATGAAATGGGCGAAGCGGTGAAGTTTCAGAAGATAGATTTCATCTTAACCAACCCAGGTCAGGCAGTGCGATTGGGCAGGCAATACGCGCTGTCGTGGATGGCAACGCTAACCAGCAGAGCACCACAAAACTCGAATTACGGCATTGGTTCGGCGCTTGTGGTTCGAGCCAATTCAAGTTATCAAACGGTGCAAGATGTCTCAGGACGTCCCGTTGCAGCGGTATCAGAAAAAGCCTTTGGTGGTTATCTCACGATGCGCTATCAAATAGTCAAAATGGGTCTTAATCCAAACGATTTCTTTTCTGATGTCCGCTATCTTGGTTTTCCTATTGATGCCAACCTGTATCAACTACGTGATGGCAATGTGGAAGCGGCCGTTGTCCCTGCTTGTTTATTGGAACAGATGCTAAGTGAAGGGCTTTTACAACCGAGTAATTACCGAGTTTTAAATCAACAGCCGAACGAGCGTTCGTTATGCGCTGTTTCCACACCGCTTTATCCGAACTGGTCATTTGCCAAAACAGAGCGCGGCTCATCTCAGATTGCCAAACAGATTGCGCAAGTATTGTTAGCGATGCCACCTGAACACCCTGCGGTTATTGCGGCAGGCGCGTCAGGTTGGACGTCCCCCGTCAGCTTGCTGAGTATCGACAAACTGTATCAGGCGTTGGATCTCCATCCGTTGCAACAACCTTGGTGGAGTGAGGCTCTACGCTGGCTGCGTAGTCATCAAGAATGGGCATGGGCGCTGTTCATGTTTGTGATTGTGTTGAACGCGTACCACTTTTGGCTTGAGTATCGATTTAGCAAGAGTAAGCAAGCGTTGGAGCAGACATCGTTACGATTAAAAGAGAAAAGTGAACAGTTAGAACATTCACAAAGGGTCGCGATTGTCGGAGAAATCGGCACTAGTCTTGCTCATGAACTCAATCAGCCATTGGCAGCCATTCGCAATTATAGTGAAGGCGGTTTACTTCGCTTGGCCAAAAAACGCCCACATGAAGATATTGTCCCTGTACTTGAGAAAATACAGGGCCAAGTTGAAAGAGCCGATGCAATTATTCAGCGATTAAGAACGTTGATTCGCAAGCGCAGTGTCGACAAAACGTCGTGCGATCTTCAAGTACTCATTGATGACACGATTGAGTTGCTCCATTTTAGAATGCAGAAGCAAAACATTTCTATTGTGGCCAGTACAGAAGGGAACATTCGTCCGTTACTTGTCGATGCAGTTGGCGTACAACAGGTTTTAGTTAATGTGATCAGCAACGCGATTGATGCGTGTACTTTGTTCCAAGAGAAATATCACTCATCAGGCTATCAAGGTAAAATTGCCCTGCATTGCGATTACCAAATCAATCAACTCTCTATTCGAGTGTTAGACAATGGTACAGGGTTGCAGCAAGAGAATCCGACTCAAGCGTTTGTGAGTAGCAAAGAAGAAGGGCTTGGGCTAGGGTTAGCCATTTGTCGCGATGTGATGGAAATGCATGGTGGCGAGTTTGTCATCAGCTCGACAGCACCACATGGTTGTTTGGTTGAGCTTGTGTTTCCATATCAAAACTAATCTGAACTAGGCATAGGAGCATTCAATGAGCAGCGGTGAAAAGCAGCTACCTGTTTTTGTAGTCGATGATGATGAATCGGTGCGTGACTCGCTCGCTTTTATGCTGGAAGAGCATGAGTTCAAGGTGACGACTTTTGCTGATGGGCAATCTTTTCTCGATAAAGTGAACATTCATCAGGCCGGATGCGTGATCCTTGATAGCCGAATGCCCAACCTTCGTGGTCAGCAAGTGCACCAAGTTTTAAATAAAGCCAACAGCCCGTTAGCCGTTATTTATCTGACAGGGCATGGTGATGTCCCGATGGCGGTCGATGCATTGCAAGCTGGGGCGGTCAATTTCTTCCAAAAGCCAGTCAAAGGCGATGAACTGGCACGAGCCATTTTACAGGGACAGGCGCAGTCTGCCACAAACCTCGATATGGCAGCAGCTAAATCGGCTTATGAATCGCTCACACCTAGAGAAAAAGACATTTTACGTTTGATCATTGAAGGAAAGCGCAACATTCGTATTGCTGACGAACTTTGCATAGCAATGCGAACGGTTGAAGTACACCGAGCTAATCTATTGAAGAAGTTCTCGGCAAAAACCGTCGCAGAGTTGGCATATATTTATGGCAAGCTAGATTAAAGCTTACCGAGTGAAGCCTCTTAAGGCTATTTAGAGGATACAACTTGAGCTTTATGACGACTCGCGTATTATCTTCTTCGTTCTTACTTTATCTGAATTCTTATGAGTTTGTTGACTAAACGACATCACACGCCACATAAGCGGGCAAAATGGCTACTGGCGATTATTGGCTGGGTGGTCGTTGTGTGTCTGATGCAAAATTCAGGTTTTGCCTCGTCATGCTCTATGAAATATGAGACGGAATCGCCCGCGGTTTCACTTACTGATGAGCGTTCGAGCGTCAAGTCGATTGATACTAAAGAAACCAGCAAGTGCGAATTGTCTGAAAAGTTAATTCAGTTTTCTCAACATCAACTCGATGTATTTATTGTTGTTCTGTTTGTGGGTCTTTTTGCTTCGGCAATTTGGTTGTGCAGTGCCTATATTGGTGCGCAACATTGGACGGAACCGATAGGCCGTAAGTATCGAGTCCATCTGACTTTCTGTGTGTTCCGAGAATAAAAGCGTGCTTTCTGACCACTAGCGTCAGTTATTTAGCACCTTTGTCTTTTAACTAGGAATCACTATGAATCAAATTACTAAACTGACTCAGTTTGCGTCCATGTTTTTTATGACGCTTGCTTTGAGTTTGCTCTCTCTGAGTATTTCAGCTCAAACTACTGATACAGGTTGGCTAACCAACCCACAACATCCTCCAGTGCAAACGCGCTTTGTGCTCACTGGTCAACAAGATCCGCAAGCCAAAACAATTACTGGTTATCTGGACGTCAAGTTGGCTGGGGACTGGAAAACTTACTGGCGTTCACCTGGTGAGGGCGGCGTAGCACCATCTATTGATTGGCAAAATTCACAAAATTTATCCAAAGTGGATTGGCAATGGCCGCACCCACAAAAATTCGAACTATTAGGTATCGAGACTCTTGGGTATAAAGGCGACACTTTGTTCCCCATGACGCTGCACGTCGAAGACATGTCCAAACCTGTCACGATTGATGCGGTACTGACACTTTCTTCTTGTACGACGATTTGTGTGCTGACCGACTATCAAATTCAATTGACGTTCTTGCCTTCTGATCTAAAAGTCGATGAAGACGTGATGTTCAGTTACGCTCAAGCAGTGAGTAACGTGCCGCAGCCATCGCCGTTTATTGATGTTACTCAGGCGAGTTGGGATGCGAACCAATCGAAACTACAAATCAAGCTACAGAACAGTCAGGGTTGGCAACAACCACAAGTGCTGGTGGATGGTGTCGATGAAGCAACGCGAGACTATAGCTTCAAGCTTGAAGGAATGCATCCAGAAGGAAACATCGTCACCGCGAGCTATATCGTTGATACTTGGCTGGGCGATGTGGAGTTAGATGGTCAGTCGCTGTTTGTGACCATCAAAGACACCAATTTACTAGCAGAAGAAACCACTCAAGCAACTGCTGAGGCAATAGTTGAACCGCTGCCGAGCACGTCTCTAACGAGTGTTTTTCTATTCGCGTTGCTCGGCGGTTTAATTCTTAACATTATGCCTTGCGTTCTTCCGGTTTTGGGGATGAAGCTAAGTAGTATTGTTGCCGCTCAAGGTATCGAGCGTCGTCAAATTCGCGCTCAGTTTGTTGCCTCGTCACTTGGTATATTAACGTCGTTCTGGATTCTCGCTGGTTTTATTTTGGTGCTCAAGCTAACAGGTAATGCCATTGGTTGGGGCGTGCAATTTCAAAGCCCCTGGTTCTTAGGTTTGATGGTGTTGGTCACCACTTTGTTTGGGGCCAATATGCTGGGGCTGTTTGAAGTCCGTCTATCATCGGGTACCAATACATGGCTGGCCTCGAAAGGTGACAACTCGTTAGCTGGACACTATGTGCAAGGGATGTTTGCAACCTTGCTTGCTACGCCGTGTTCTGCGCCTTTCCTAGGAACGGCCGTGGCGTTTGCTTTGGGTGCCGATGTGGTTACGCTGTTTGCTATTTTCACCGCCTTAGCGTTGGGGATGGCGTTGCCTTGGATTATGGTGGCAATTTTCCCAAGTATTGCGCTTAAATTGCCGAAGCCGGGTCAGTGGATGAACGTGGTCAAAAACGTATTTGGTGTGATGATGTTGGCCACCAGCGTTTGGCTACTGTCTTTGATGGCCAATCACCTCCCAGTGTTTTGGGTCATTTTCGCCGGTTTAGTCGCGTTTATTGTTCTGATGATTCGCGTTAAACGCGTTCATGGCGATAAAGCACTCGTACTATCCGGCTCTGCATCGCTTATCTTAATTGCTGGCGGGCTGCTACTTGGTAGTATCACTGCCGACCAATGGGCGACACCGCTTCCTGAGGACTTAGCGTGGCAGAAGCTTTCTAACTCGGCGATAGAACAGCACGTCAATAATGGGCGAGTGGTGTTTGTGGATGTCACTGCGGATTGGTGTGTCACGTGTAAAGCGAACAAGATCGGCGTGATCTGGCAAGATCCTGTCTACTCATTGCTGCAAAGCCCTAATGTGGCGACGTTAAAAGGGGATTGGACACATCCGGACGGCTCGGTAACGGACTTTTTACGAGCTCATGGGCGTTACGGTGTGCCGTTTAACATCGTCTATGGCCCGGCGGCGCCACAAGGTATCCCGTTACCTGTTATTCTGACTGATGATGTTGTTTTAAGCGCGGTGAAACAAGCGAGTGGGGGAACCATTCAATGAGTTCGACAAAGCAGCGTAGAACATTCCGATATTGGCTCGTTCAAATCGTACAGATGGTGCTCATTGTCACCGCGATTTCTATCGCGATGGATTGGTATCGCACCAAAGATATTCCTAAACAGGAGGCTCCACCATTGAGCTCCGTATTGAGCGATGGTGAATACTTCGATGCAATCGCGCAAAGTTATGAACAACCTGTCGTTGTTTATTTTTGGGCTACTTGGTGTCCCGCTTGTAAATTTGTAAGCCCAAGCGTGAGTTGGCTGAGTGATGACTACACCGTAGTTGGCGTTTCTGGATCGTCGGGACCGAATGAGCGTGTGGCGCAGTTTATGAGGGCAAAAGAATATCGTTTCGAAAACATAAACGATCCTTCAAGCGATATTATGCGTGAATGGAAAATTAGCGTGACCCCAACCATTTATGTTTTAAGAAATGGTGAAATTTCCTCCGTCACAACTGGCGTTACTACTCCGATAGGAATATTAGCGAGAATTTGGTTAGCTCGATAACGTAATAAAAATCCGATATTCAAAATATTGAGTATCGGATTTTTTCTTTTTATTTTCTTGCTCTAACGGGAATAATAATGTGTGCGTATGGCATACCATTCCACATCACGTATGGGCCATCATAACTTGAACCGATGGGTAGATAGTCGAGCAACACTTGGTCTAGGGTAATAATCATCATGTGTGGTCCTTCCACAATCCATTGGTTATCGTCCGTTATTCCTTCTGAAAATGGGTCGGTGTTATTGGCGCCGCCATCACCCGCTAACATGCCAAAAAGTACAATTAACTGAAATGAAATTAGTTAAATAGTCAGATTAATAAATTAAAGCTCAATTTAATAAAAATTAAAGTTTGATAAATTTAATTATAGAGTGCCTTTAAAAAGGAAGTGTTATTTAAATTTAAAATAGTAATTGATAGTTTTACTATGTTAATTTAAGTGTTCATTTATAAACATTTTTTCGTCTATTAATACGCATGGTTTAAAACATCTTGGCTGTCCTGCTTTGAAGTGTGACCAAAAGGTGATAAATAGGTGTTTTTAGTGATATGAGCTGAGTTTATTTGTAATCTATATTTTCAACACCTAATTCCCCTCGTATGGCTAATCGTATAAAACAACATTTTATCTTTATTGTTGTCACGCTAAAGCGTACTTTCTTAATTATATGATTAGTTATAAAGGTAACGAGAATGGGATTAAAAATCCGTGGCTCTGTTGGTATAAATGGCACTAATTCGAAAAATGATGTTAAAGCAGTTCAACAATTTTTAAATGATAACCAAAAGAGAATAGGTTTTACCCGACTGTTGGTTGTTGATGGCTCGTTAGGGCGGAGTCCTCATTTGTCGAAAACAGTAGAGGCAATAAAAGTGTGTCAGCGTAAGCTACTTTATATGGTAAAGCCAGATGGTCGGATCGATGTAAATGGTAGAACTCATCGTAAGCTCAATGGATTACCATCCTATAGTTCAGTGAAAAATGATCCTCATGATGCTCAAAAACTAGTAACCAAAGTGCCTTGGATGAAAACAGCGTTGGGAGAAATTGGACAAAAAGAAGTTTCAGGCACTAAGGCCAATCCAAGGATTTTAGAGTATTTTACAGCATCTAAGTTCTGGGGCACTGATGACTCTGGAGGTCAAAATGCTTGGTGTGGTTCGTTTGCCGCTTGGGTTTTTAAACAACACGGAATCACTCCAGTAAAAGAAGCTTATCGAGCAAAGGAGTGGAAGGGTTTTGGTAAAAACATCTCAGAACCTATACATGGAGCTCTAGGGATTAAATCGAGAAAAGGTGGTGGGCATGTTGCTTTTGTCGTGGGAAAGAGCCCTGATGGTAGGCATTTGTACATGTTAGGAGGAAACCAAAGCAACCAAGTCAATATAGCAAAGTACTCTATTGATGTCTGGGACAAGTTCGTAGTACCGAGTAACTACGATGAAACAAAAGGTACTTTACCTGTATATACAAAAGGCTCTGCCTTAGCAGGAACGGAAAGTTAAACATGAAGAAATTTATAAGTTTGCTAGGCTGTGTGAGCTTATCAGCTTGTGCTTCACAGGGAGTGTACTCTCAGAATGAGGTACTCAAAGATGCGATATTTCAAACGCCCTATTCTGCAGTGGTGAAAATTACAGGTTTTGAAAAGTTTGCTGAACACGAGGAAGATGTTCTCTTTAAAGTTCAAGCAGAAGTGATTCAGAAACTTCGTGGAGACATTGGGTCTGAGATTACTTTCAGTATGTATGGCGAGCTAGGAGATGAGCCCAATATACACAATGATCCTGTCATTCTCACACTATGTCGTGATAAAGATACATATTATTGGCCTGGAACGGGGGCTGAGTTTGGGGCTAATCAAGAGAACATATTAAACGCTCAAGAAACAGCTGCTCACTTGGATACAGAACAGCGCCATTTTGCACATTGTTCAGAATGAAAAGGGTGGCGGTTGAAACGAGCGGTTACAGAGCATGTTAGTCGCCATCGTAGACAGCGTCTTTGCTGAATGATTCGTCGAGATTTTTTAGTCTTTGATTGTCAGAGGCGACTGACAAAACCATACCAACTGTGACAACCAAACCGCTATTAAAGCAGGATATTATTCCTTCAACTTTGTGTTTTAGGAGTAGTCATTAGACTACCCAATAATTTTTGGAATAAATAATGACGAAACGTTGGCTTGTCTCCGCAGTGAGCATTGCGCTGCTCGGCGGTGCTGCGTACTTCTATCTCCAATCTGCCGCTCAACCAGAATTACTGCCTACATTGATTGTGGAAAAAGGCACGATTGAAAAACAAGCGGTGGCTGTTGGTAAAATTGTCCCTGCACACTCCGTGTCTATCAAGTCACAAATCGACGGTATCGTCGGTGAAATTTACGCGAAAGTTGGTGAAAAGGTGAAGCAAGGCCAGCCGCTGATCAAAGTGCGTCCAAACCCAACCCCCCAAGCATTAACGGATGCATCGGCAGAACTCATGCGTAGTGAAGCCGATCTGGAATCCGCCAAACAAAAACAGTCCAACTTAGAAAGCTTGGTCAAGCAGGACATTATTCCAAGTAACTACGACGAATACGTAAGTGCGCGCTCGGCAGTCAAATCTGCGCAAGCGGACGTATTGCAAAAGCGCCAGAATCTCGAACTCATTCGCAGTGGTGAGGCGTCTATCGGTGATGCGCGTTTAACGTCGACGATCTACGCGCCAATTGATGGCACGGTACTCAACCAGAAAGTTGAGGTCGGAGAGCCGATCATCTCGACTCAATCAAGCCAAGCCGCGACTGAAATGATGTCATTGGCCGACATGAACAGTCTGATTTTTAAAGGTAGCGTCAGTGAGCATGATGCTGCGCAGTTGTCTCCGGGAATGCCCGTTATGTTGACGGTTGCGCCTTATCCTGATGTGGCGATTTCTGGTGTGCTAACCAAAGTGGCGATTCAATCTGAGAACCTTAACTCACCAGAGGGCAATGCTTCTGCAAAAAGTTTTGATAACGGTTTTGAGGTTGAAGTGGGAGAACTCAAGATCCCACAAGATGTGTTGCTTCGTTCTGGTTTTTCATCGACGGCTCAAATCATTCTGAAGAAGTCTGAAAACGTGCTCACTCTACCGGAGCGCGCTCTGCAATTTGATGGTGACGCACCGAATGTTCTGATCCCCGACAGCTCAGAACAAGGGTTTCATAAACAACCTGTGAAACTCGGTCTGTCAGATGGCATCAATGTCGAAGTGCTTGACGGCGTGGAGCTTGATGAAGAGGTTATCGACAACAGCATGATGGGAGCGGCGCATGGTTAAGCTGCAACGATCAACAATCGCCTTTGCATTGTTGGCTGCCACGCTCAGTTTGCCGACCTACGCAATTTCTATTGAACAAGCTTGGCAACAAGCAAAGCAGAACGATCCAAATTACGAAAAAGCGAAAATCGGCGTCCAGCTTGGCGAGGTTGGCGTACAGAGTAGCCGCAGTGCGTTATTGCCGGGTTTAAGTGCCAGTGCGTCAGCGGATTGGAATGAGTCCTCAAGCCATTCCAACAGTTACGGCGCTACCTTATCTCAAACTATTTGGGATAGCAGTTTGTGGTCGGAACTGGATCAAGCGAATGCCAATTATCTCAAAGCACAGTTAGAGCTATCTCAATCGCATAACGAGCTTGCGCAGAAGTTTCTCACTGCTTACCTAGACGTGGCAAGCGCACAGGGCGACCTCAAATTGGCGCAGTCCAAGCTGGAGGAGGGGAAAGAACTTCTCAACATCATCGAGAAACGCTATCGAGCAGGCAAAGTGAAGTCGGTTGATGTTGAAGAGATGCGAGCGAATCAAGTTTCTGAGCAAGCAAGTATCCTCAATGCAAAAGCCGATCTCGAAGTGAAAAAAGCAGAGCTTGCGGCGTTAATCAATCAAATGCCGGAGAGTGTCGACCAAATTCGAACGGATTCTTTGATTCAGCCGCCGATGCTGGTGGACTCTCAGGAGCAATGGCTAAAGCTGGCTAAAGACAGCAGTCCAGAGCTGTTGGTGGCGGCGCAGATGGTGAAAGCGAGCGAGTTCGCGAAAGATTCAGCTAAAGGTGGATACTACCCAACCGTCAAAGGCAGTGTGGGCTACAGCGATGGTGACAATCGTTCAAACGGCGAGTTTAACGCTGGGATTAGTTTGAGTTTGCCGATTGACCTCAATGGTGCAGTGCGAGCGAAAGTGGACGAAGCATCGTTGAACATTTTAAGCGCCAAGCAAGATATGCGTAGAGTGGAAATTGATATTCAGAAACGAGTTATTCAGCAGTTTACTCAGGTCGATATCAACTGGAATCAAGTTTTGATAGCGAACGAGCTGGTTGAGTCGCGCGCCAGAGTGTTGCAAAGCAAAGAGAAACTTTACGACGCTGGTCTGCTTGAAGTGTCGGAAGTTATCAGCGCACACAACAGCTTGTTTGAGGCGAAAAACAGTCTGCAAACCAACTTGTACAGCTACTGGCGTAAGAGAATCGGCTTACTGCAAACCGCAGGGAAACTCGATGACGATACCATGGCGTTGATCTCTCGGGCTTTTCATTCATGAGCAGCCTATTGCAACAAACTTGGCAAACGTTGATGGCGCACCGCATGAAGAGCGTTCTAGCCATTATCGCGATTGCTTGGGGCGTGATCTCTGTGGTGGTGTTAATCGCACTTGGCGAAGGCTTTTATCGCCATCAGACTCAGTCGTTTTCATTTATGATCAACAATGTGCAAGTGGTGTTTCCGTCGAGTACCAGTAAACCGTGGCAAGGGTTACCTTCAAGGCGACAAATTGATATTCCACAAGAAAAAGTCGACATGATCAAACAGTCAGGCTTTGTGCAACAGGCGTCGAGCGTTTACGCCAAATGGGATGCGAATATCACCAATCTCAAAGGACAGAATTTATCGAGTACGGTCAGCGGTATTGATACGTCTTACTTTCCTTTAATGCAACGCAAGCTGCAATCCGGTTCGAGAAACCTGTCACCAAGTGATATGGACAACCACACTCGCGTGGCAGTGTTAGGCGATCAAATTGCGCAAATGGGCGGAATCCAAATCGGGGATAGGCTCAAAGTCAACGGCATTCCGTTTTTGGTGATTGGGATAACCGTTGGTGAGGACACTGGCATTTCATTCGGCGATAGCCGCACGGTTTTCATTCCTCAAACAACGTACCGCGATTTGTGGGATGCGAAACCTTGGATGGTATTGATGAAGCCGAGAGAAGGGATGGATGCATCGTCATTTCGACAAAATATTGTGAACTTTTTCGCCAAGCAGCTTCATTTTGACCCAAGTGATAAAGATGCGGTCGAAGTACCCGATTTTAGTGAAGGTGCGGCGGTCATCAGTGGAATTTTGCGTGGCATTCAGATTTTTCTCGGAGCGAGCGGTGCGATGACCATGGCGGTCGGTGCGCTTGGTGTTGCCAACATCATGTTTTTATCCGTCACTGAGCGCACGCGTGAAATCGGTGTGCGTTTGGCGATCGGGGCGACTCAAAAATCCATACTCAGTCAGTTTATTCTTGAGGGGCTTATTTTGGTAGCTGTGGGCACGGCATTAGGTCTGATGTTTTCGTATGCCGTGGTATCTGTCCTAAGCAGCATGGGATTACCGGAATGGATTGGTTTGCCTGTGATCACGCCAGATTCCATTGCTTGGTCTTTACTTGTGACGCTTATCTTGGCATTGATGGCATCGTATTTCCCAGCAAGGCGAGCATCACGTCTCACGCCAGTCATTGCTTTGAGTGCGAGGGCTTAGCCATGTTGTTACCGATGAGACAAATTTTCCAAGAAATGGCCGCAGAAAAGCTGAGACTGGGTTTGACCATTCTAGCAGTAGCGTGGGCGACCCTTTGTATCGCTGCTATGTTGGCGGTAGGTGAGGGTATTCGTCAGGGCGTATTGAAAACCGCACAAAATGGTAACGGCAACTTGATTTATTTGACCGGAGGGATGGCCACCGTCGACCACGGTGCTTTTCACCAAGGTAAGTTTCTGACACTAAAAATGGACGATTCAGAGGTTGTTCGAGCGTTACCCGATGTAAAAAGCGTTGCGCCAACGGCGAAGTGGAAAGAGCGCATCACCGTTGGTGACAGAAGCTCGTGGCAAGAGCCGTTAGCGGTCACGAGCGAGTTTCAATCCATGACCAATTTGGTGCCGATGGCGGGGGGACGATGGTTAAACCCACTCGATCAAAAAGAGACGCGCAAAGTCGTTGTACTGGGTTATGAACTGGCAGCCGACTTATTCAACCCTAATGAGGACTTTAGTTGGTTTGCGACAGTCACATTGCAAGTCAACCCTGTGGGGAAAAAGGTAAAAATCGGCAATGAGGAGTTCATTGTTGTGGGCGTATTGGAGAAAAACAGCGCCCAAATAGAACTGGGGGATCTTATCAACTATTCCAGCTTTGTGCCGTTAGCGACGTGGAAGCGATTTCATGTCAACGGTGAAATTGGTGGCATCAATGTGCAGCCACAAGCGGATGTAGACCGAGAAGCCTTAGCAAAGACGATCAGGCAAGTGATTGCCCGTAAACACGGGGCAAGTGTCAGTGATGAACAGGTCGTCCAAGTCGATGATATGTTCCTTAAGCAAAAGAGTATGCAGCAGTTTCTGATAGGTTTGCAGAGTTTCCTTGGCATTATCGGCTTCGTGACGTTAGCTGTTGCTGGTGTTGGCATCGCCAATGTGATGTATGCCACCGTAAAGCGATCTACGCGTGATATCGGTGTGCGCATGGCAGTCGGTGCAACACCAACGGCTATTCGCATGCACTATTTAGTACAGTCTTTATTGACAATGATGATGGGGGGGGCGTTTGGGTTAGCCGTTACGTACGCGCTGGTGTCTGCCATCAGTTCCATTCCTTTAGAGGGCAATGCTTTTTATGAACAACTGGGTAAACCTGTCCCTGAGTTGTCGTGGGTCGTTGTCGCGATTGTCATCCTCACCTTAGTGATCATTGGTGTGGCATCTGCATGGTTACCTGCAAACCGAGCCGCAAAAGTCAGCCCGTTGGAGGCGCTACAAAGTGAATAACAACAATAACTCTGGAAAGAACATGTCGAACAAGCCGCTTGTTGAGCTGACCAACATCTGTAAATACTACTCAAGCGGGGAGGCGGAAGTTCGCGCGCTAGACGGCGTTGACTTAACCATTAATCAAGGCGAGTTTCTTTCGATTCTTGGCCCGTCCGGTTCAGGCAAATCAACGTTGATGAACATGCTCGGCTGTTTAGACAAGCCCACCGATGGCAAGTACCAACTTGGCGGCCAAAACGTCGCAAGTTTAAGTGCGAATGAGCTGGCTGGCATTCGTAACCAAAAGATCGGATTTGTCTTCCAAAGCTTTAACTTATTGGAATACGCGACGGCGCTTGATAACGTGGCACTGCCGTTGGTTTACTCTGGTATCAAAGCCAAAGAACGTCGCCAGCGCGCAGCTAAATTGCTAGAGCAAGTCGGGCTAGGGGATCGTTTAGACCATAAACCAAACCAGCTTTCTGGTGGTCAAAAACAGAGGGTCGCGATTGCAAGAGCCTTGGTCAACGATCCGCAAATCATCTTAGCAGATGAACCAACGGGTGCATTGGATTCAAAATCCGGCGCAGAGATTGAAGCCTTGTTCAACCAACTCCACGCCGAAGGTAGAACGCTGATCATCGTGACGCACGATAACGCTCTGGCAGAGCGCACTAAACGCATCATCACCATCAAAGACGGCAAGGTGATTTCGGATAGGGTGCCGGTAAGTAGGGAGAAATGAGCTTTTCTTAATTGAGAACTGAGTTTTAAGGGAAATAGCGATACAGAGGCTATCTCCCTTTACTTTTATTCGCGATGTTCGTTTTGTCTCTCTTTTATCAAGTCATGCTTTTGTTCTTTAAGTAGAGTGATTGCGAGCTTAGTGTCCTCAATCAATTTACTGTTATCGTTGAGATCTTTGCTCTTCAAAGGCAAAACTAGATAATGAATGCTGCCATCTGCATTCTGTACTCCGGTAGCGATGATGACATCACCTTCAGACGCCGTACCAAAATACTCTGATACGACTTTGGTTTCGCTGACACCGTAGCTATCCAAATAGGATGACTCCGTATTGTCAAACAAGATAGGAACCCCTTGCTTAGCTAATGTTCGCAATTGTTTTTGCTTTTTCTCGTCGAATGGATAGTCGGTCGTACTGATGTAACTTACCTGTTCAGCTTCAATAAAATCGTACAGTTCATTGCTCAGTTCACTTAATGGGGCAGATATCCAAGGTGTAGCTGGAATGACGTCGGAAGTATCATCATTGCGACTTAGTGGTGTTGGAGCGGTAACAACCTCTTGAGCAGCATTGCTCTCAGGAGGCGTTACACTTATTGTCGCAGCGTCTTCTGTCTTGATTTGCTCGTCAAGGCTTGCAACAGGTTCGGTCTGGGCATTCTTGTTATTTGAATTAATCAGAAATATGGCGAGTACTGCACCAAGTGCTAGCGCCGATCCAGTCAAGAGTTTTTTGTTACTTGTCATGTGTCATGTCTTACCGTTTATTTCATTAGTAAATGCGGCGGCCACTTATTTATTCCGTGGCCGCAGGCTAATAAGTTAGTGGTAGAGATCGTCATTCCAAGAGATAGTTACGGCTCGGCTAGTCTCTGTCCATTGACTGCTATCACGATTTTTCTTCCAGGTATTTTCTGGTGTGGTATACCAGCTACACCAGTCGCGACCAAAGTAGTAATTGGTTTTTCGCCAACCAGCAACCAGCTTGACCTCTGATGTATCTAGGCCATCTTGAATGTCATTTTTTCTATATACGACGCCGACTTGTGGTTTAAAATCTGAACGCATAACGACAGGTAACTCATTGTAATCAATCAAATTACCCATGTCACAACTGGTCCAGCGATACAATAACCAGTCTTTAGCTGGCGTATTATGGCGGATAGTCTTGTTTTCAATTAACCAATTAATGCTTTCGTTAGCTTGGTTAAAATCGGCAACCGTTTGAAACTCTGGCTGGTCGTACGTTACACGGTTGCTCCAGGAGATTCCCCCACTAATATTTGGAGAAGTAGAAGCACTGAATCCAAGGTTAAAATCTAGCGACTCACTGACAGATGCCGTTGCAATGGTGTTTTCTGGAGCATGGCTCATGTGGCGTAAAGGGGCGCCATTTAAATAGCTCAGTGCCAGCTTAAAAGCCGTTGGAACGGTGTAACGGTAATCTCCCCCAGTGGCAAAACCATAGATTTGTTCTTTGTTTGGAACATTAGTCATGTCGAAGCCAGAGCCGCCATTTAGGATCAACTTAGCTTCTTTAGCGCCATTTGGTAGTAAAGATTGGTTCCAGACATTTTCTAAAGAATAAATTAAGCGGATTTTTTTCGAGCGTGCATCACCATCATCAAGCTGAAGCAACGTCGAAGTGTAAGATTTTAATGTATCTTCAGCATGTGCTGGTGCTAAAGAACCAAGTAAAGCGAGTGCGATAATACTCGCGGAAAGATGCTGTTTTTCCATTATTGTTTCCTATTAGTCAGCCCATAAAGACTTTTGTTTTAAACTATCTTGATGGGCACTTTATAATTATGGACAGGTTATAAATTCAAGTTCAATAAATGAGCGGTGAAATAGTGCATCTTGTTTTTTATTAAAAAAAGAAAAAGGATAGATTCGTGGGATTAATGTCTCATAGTTTTTAAATTCACCTCTCAACTATAATAAATAAGTATTTGGTTATTAAGTTTTGCCTTTTTAAGTTATTGCTTAATTTTAATTTTCTAAATGTTATATTGAGCTTTTTTATTGATAAAAGTGAATTTTATAAATGTTAGCCATGTTATTTTTAGGGTTTTTGTTATACCAAACTAAGTAAAGTATCGTTATGTGGTCATCTCGGGTTTATGGGCTTAATTCAAATTAAAACAGTGGTTTATGTTTTTTTGTTATTGGTTTTTTAGAACTTAAAATGTAATAGTTGAGTGATAACGTCCGTCAATGAAGTTGTCATGTTCGTGTATGAAGTTATATATGCTTTTACAGCAGGAAATTAAACTTTACGTTTAAGATGGTAAAGATAGAAAAAGAAATAAATAAGATAATTAAATAATCATGTTTCCGAGAATATAAATGTAACGTACTTCTAATTAAACGAATGCTTGAATAAACGATGGAGCATGAAAAGTACTATTTAAGTTACGCTGTCCTATATTCCAGTTGGTGCCTTGTTTATACAATGCGTTTTCTCGGCTTAAAACTGGTTTACGTACTGCTAATCCCTTATCAGTTTCTTAATTACATATATTGGCAATATGCTCGCCAAGTTACGTGTATTGGTGTCAATGAAAAACAGTATCTACGATAGCTCTCTTAGGGTTGGAACTCCCACTATGAATTTCCTTCATGTTCAATGTGAAACAATACCAATATTACTCAACTCGTGAAGCAAGTATAAAAAAAGGACTGCTCTGGTGTTAGGCACTGCGACGGTCATTTTTGTACGAACCGTTCGTCGTAAGTGCTGTGCAACCTAACGATTGGGAAAACCAAAAAACAAAAAATGTCCCCATGCACAGAGTTAGGAAAAGTCTGCTTTATCTAAGGAAATAGGATACCAACTCACGATGAATAACGATTTCACATTTGCTATCAAAAGCATTCGCTTTGATGAGAATTACCAACCATCAGACAACACGCGAATCACTACCAACTTTGCTAATCTGGCTCGCGGAAACTACCGCCGAGAGAATCTGCGCAATGCGCTCCGAATGATCGACAATCGTTTTAATGCGTTGGCATATTGGGATAACGCGCAAGGTGACCGTTACTCCGTTGAACTTGAAATCATCTCCGTTGATATGGGTATCCAAGGTAGTGGAGAAGCCTTCCCATCGATTGAAGTGCTCAAAACCAACATTGTTGACCACAACACTAACGAGCGCATTGAAGGCATAGTGGGCAACAACTTCTCTTCATACGTGCGTGATTACGACTTTAGCGTTTTGCTGTTGGACCACAACAAAAACCAGCCACAGTTCAGCATCCCAGCGAACTTCGGTGATTTGCATGGCAAACTGTTCAAAGCTTTCGTTAATTCTGAGTCTTACAAACAGCATTTCAAAAAGCTGCCAGTGATTTGTCTGAGCGTATCGGACAACAAAGTATACCGACGTACTGAAAACCAACATCCTGTTTTGGGCTTTGAATATCAGCCGAACGAATCTTCGTTGACGGAGCAGTACTTCAAAAAGATGGGCTTACAGGTGCGCTACTTTATGCCGCCAAACAGTGTTGCACCATTGGCATTCTACTTCTTCGGTGACTTGTTGAACGATTATTCAAACCTAGAGCTTATCAGTACGATTAGCACGATGGAGACATTCCAGAAGATTTACCGACCTGAGATTTACAATGCCAACGCGGTTGCCGGTAATTGCTACCAGCCAAACCTAAAAAACCTAGACCACTCGCTAACTCAAATCGTTTACGACCGAGAAGAGCGCAGCCAACTGGCAGTTGAACAAGGGAAATTTGCCGAGGAGCATTTCATCAAACCCTATCAATCTGTGCTTGAACAATGGTCTGCAAGCTACGCGTAATCGATAACGAGAATCTAGAAAGGAATGACGATGAAAACACTATTACCGACTTCAACGGCTGGCAGCTTACCGAAACCTTCTTGGCTGGCCGAACCAGAAAAACTTTGGTCACCGTGGAAACTGCAAGGTGAAGAACTGATTGATGGCAAACGCGATGCGCTACGCGTCGCTTTGCAAGAGCAAGAATTGGCAGGCGTTGATATCGTCAGTGATGGAGAGCAAACTCGGCAACATTTTGTGACGACCTTTATTGAGCATTTAAGCGGCGTAGATTTTGAAAACCGTAAAACGGTGACCATTCGCAACCGTTATGAAGCAAGTGTTCCTACGGTGGTTGGCCCAGTAAGCCGCACAAAGCCCGTGTTTGTTGAGGATGCCAAGTTCTTGCGTCAGCAAACTAAGCAACCTATCAAGTGGGCGCTGCCAGGCCCTATGACGATGATCGACACACTTTATGATGATCATTACGGTAGCCGTGAAAAGCTGGCTTGGGAATTTGCAAAAATCCTCAACCAAGAAGCGAAAGAGCTTGAAGCGGCAGGTGTCGACATTATTCAATTCGATGAACCTGCGTTCAATGTGTTCTTCGATGATGTGAACGAGTGGGGCATTGCATGTTTAGAGCGTGCGATTGAAGGGCTGAAATGTGAAACTGCAGTGCACATCTGCTATGGCTACGGCATCAAAGCGAACACGGATTGGAAGCAAACGCTAGGCACTGAATGGCGACAATACGAAGAAGTATTCCCTAAATTGCAGCAGTCGAATATCGATATTATCTCGCTTGAGTGTCATAACTCACGAGTGCCTATTGAGTTACTTGAGTTGATTCGCGGTAAGAAGGTGATGGTTGGTGCGATTGACGTCGCTACCAACGAAATTGAAACGCCACAAGAAGTAGCGAACACATTGCGAGAGGCGTTGAAGTACGTTGATGCCGACAAGCTTTACCCATGTACCAACTGTGGTATGGCACCTTTGTCTCGTGAAGTATCGACCGCTAAGCTCAATGCGTTAAGTGCGGGTGCGGAGATCATTCGTAAAGAGTTGGTGGGTTGATATTAATACTTAGGCTCCGCACCATGAACTAAAATTAGGGTCATTCTAGCGAGTTTAAATGAGACTAGGAATCGGTTTACTGCTCGCTAGGAAATAGCGATAACTTCCGCACTTCAAAGCACTCGGTGGGTAGATCCTGAATCACGCTCGTCCCTCGCTGTTCAGGATGACGGATGTTGGAAGATACATTGCTCGCCACAACCCTAGGTATTGGATCTGCTCCAAGAGAGGGTCATTCCAGCGAGTCTAGACGAGACTAGGAATCTGATTACTGCTCGCTAGGAAATGACGATAACTTTCGCACTTCAAAGCACTCGGTGGGTAGATCCTGAATCACGTTCGTCCCTCGCTGTTCAGGATGATGGATGTTGGAAGATACATCGCTCGCCACAAAACCGATATTTGAGCAGCTCCAAGATAGGGTCATTCCAGCGAGTCTAGACGAGACTAGGAATCTGATTACAGCTCGCTAGGAAATGACGATAACTTTCGCACTTCAAAGCACTCGGTGGGTAGCTCCTGAATCACCTCGTCCCTCGTTGTTCAGGATGACGGATGTTGGAAGATATATTGCTCGCCACAACCCTAGTTATTAGAGCAGTTTCAAGATAGCGTCATTCCAGCGAGTTTAAACGAGACTAGGAATCTGATAACAGCTCGCTGGTAAATGACGAGAACTTTCGCACTTCAAAGCACTCGGTGGGTAGATCCTGAATCACGCTCGTCCCTCGCTGTTCAGGGTGACCGTTTTAAATAAAAATGCCGCTCACAGTAAAGTGAGCGACATACATTTCCCGTTTCCAGCCTCTGCCAAGGCTTAATTCAACTCCACGTTCTTCATCTCAGGATGCTTTAGCAATATCACACGAATCCAGTGATGCACCACCCACATCACCATCGCGGTGAGCAGAACAGCAACGAAAATCGAGCTGAAACGGTACAAGATCGAAAAGAACGCGTCTTTTTGTTCTGGCACCAATGAGGTCGTCAGCGGAACCGATAGGGCAGACATGGCAGAAAACGCGATAGCCGCTTTAATTTGCCCCTTGGTGAGCCACAAGCAGAATGGCCCCATCGCAATGGTAAAGGCGAGCCAAAAGAGTAGCCCATACCAACTACCCAATATGAGCTGAACAGCCATCCCTGCGATGCAGCCTAGTGCGGTGCCGATGATGCGAATTTTTGCCATGGCGAGCGAGCCCGCTAAAGTCATTGGGGTTAGGATGATCAAAATGGAAGCTTGTGCGGATAACGAGTCATATAAGTCCGCTACTTGGAATACGATAAACGCCGCCATCGCCACTACCCAACCCATGGCAACTTGGCTGATGTAGTCAATATCGCTTTTCACTGGGGTCGACATCTCAATGTGCTCGGTGGGGGACTTTGGCTCAGGGAACAACCAATACGCGAATGCGCAAACAAAAATATTGCTGAACGCCATCACCCACATGTTGACATTGAACTCTTCAATATCCATGAAGTTATAGCTGGCAAAATTCAACACAATTGAACCCACTAACAGCCCCATGTAACCAAATAAATAGGTTTTCTGGTTCATCATTGCAATACACTTGAACAGCATCATGATTCCGACGGCTACGGTCATTAATGTTGGATGAAACTGCAAGTATTCCAGCAAAAATGTGGCTTGTATGGTTGTCCACACCGCAGAGAAAAACACGATCAATAAAGCCGAAAGGTTAAAGTTGTCCATTCTGCCCAATATAAACAGCGGCATCATGATGGCAAAAAATCCGTAAGACCAACCGAAGATCATGCTTAGCGCGAGCCCTAAAGAGCAGCCGAACCAAATTCGTAAGGTTTTCATTGTCGCCGCCTAGTAAATGAAGTGGAACCAGCTTGCGAGGTGAATCTGTGCTTGCGCCATCAACTGCCAGAAAATGCTGTTGTCTGGGTACAAAACAATGGTAGCGCGAGAGCCGACAAACAGTGCTGGTGGTAACTCATCGCTGCTGGTTAGGTTCACTCGTGTACGCTGCGCATCACGTACCCAGCGGTTGTTCACTTCCACTTTGGTTAGTGCGCCATTAGGCGTTTGTTGTGCGGCTGCTACACCGTAATCGCGGCTAGCTAAATCAAAGTCGTACACCGAACCTGGGTTGGCATCAAATGTGACCAAGGCGTGGAAAGTCTTGTCTACGTTCGCGACGGATTTTTCACGAAAATCAGCGGCTACCCAGAGTGATCCTGTTGGTACAAACGTCAGCAATGGCATGTTGGTGTTTGCCATCGTGCCAACTTCTAGTTGCAGGTTGGTCACGACACCATCACTGGGAGCGAGTACCGCGGTATTTGCCAAATCAAGTTGCGCCTTTTCGATGCCGTTTTTGGCAATTCGAACGGCAGTGCTTTGACCTTTTTGATCGCCTAATTGCGCCTCAATGACTTTTAAGTTTTGTCGTTCCGCTTTAAGCGCTGCACGTGATACCTGATTTTGGGCAAAGGCATTATCGAGTGTCGATTGAGAGATGACTTTCTGCTTCGATAGTGTCAGTAAGCGGTTGTACTCGCGGTGTGCATTATCAAATGTCGCTCGTGCGCGGGCAATATTGGCAAGAGCGGCTTCGCGTTGAGAATACAGTGTTGCTTCTTTTTCATAGGCGGATTGCAGAGGCAGCTCCGCCTGTTCAAGCGCTATCTTGTATTTACGATCATCAATCGTAAACAACACATCGCCTTTTTGAACGGACTGGTTATTCTCGATGAGAACGTCGGTCACTTTACCAGATACCTCGGGTGCGACTTGGACAACGTATCCTTGCACTCGTCCTTCGGTCGTTAAGGGGACGTGGCGGTCAGCAATGATAATGTACAAAAATAGTACGATGAACAGGACAATCAAAGTTCGCATCCAGTGTTTGAATTTTTGGTCAGCCGTCATTGCAAGTTCCGTTAAACATATTGGATAGCGGATTATAGAGAAGTCACTCACAATTCAGTAGAATGATAATACGAACATAAATGACCTAAAAATAGGACAATGAACGTTAATTTTGATGATATTTACCTATTCACTCAGACGGTGGTTCACGGCGGTATAAGTGCAGCGGCAGAGGCGAATCAACTACAACGCTCAAAAGTGAGTCGTCGCCTGCAAGAATTAGAGAAATCGCTCGGGGTACAGCTTTTGATCCGCACAACACGCAGCATTGAGTTGACGGAGCACGGGAAACGCTTGTTTGAGTTGGTGGGGCAGCCTATTGACCATATTCAGCAAGGTTTAAATGCCATGCATGAATATCAACAAGAGCTGACGGGCAAGGTGCGTTTAGCCATTCCTTCCGCATTGATGAGCTCTGCCGCGTTTAACGCGATCATCACCGAGTACACAACGCGGTATCCGGAGATTTCGGTCGAGATTGAAAACCATCAAGAGAGTGTCGATCTCAAGCGTCAATCGTTTGATTTGCAGCTTCTTCCGAGCGTGGTCAAAGTCACCGATGACAGCTATGTGCAGTTCAGTCTTTTGCCTTATCGTAGTCACTTTGTTGCGTCAAAAGCCTATCTAGAATCGCATCCGCCAGTAAAAATGGTTGAAGATCTTAAGCAACATCGCCTTTTAACTAATCGTTACAATGCCGATTTGCTCGATTCAGATTTGCATGTCGCGTTGCGTTCGGATGACCTCAACTTGCTGCGCTCGATGGCGATAGCAGGAAACGGCATCGCGTTTATTCCTCAAATTCACTCCAAGCCTGCACTGAGAGACGGTTTGTTGGTCGAGGTGCTGCCTCAATTCGCGCATCCGAAGCAGCATCTTACTCTGATCTATCCCTCGGCCTTATTTCTGCCCAATAAAGTCAAAGCCTTGATTGAGCTAATTCGAGAGAAATTTAAATAGTCAGTTCAAACCACTCTTAACTAAGAGCAAATGTGTGAGCGAAGATCATCTTTCTAGGTTTTAGTGCTCTAATATGAAAGGATTCTGATACATTAACTGTTGCTCAACTTGTTGAGTATGGTTTGTGGTCGCACAAGATAGGAGGTGGAAATGTTATCGAAAGGAAACACGGGCCTGATTGTGGTAGATGTTCAGGGCAAACTCGCTACATTAATGCATGAAAGCGACTCACTGATTGAAAATATCACGAAACTGGTAAAGGGTGCCAAAGCACTAAATTTGCCTATTCTGTGGCTAGAACAGAATCCAGAAAGGTTGGGCCCAACCGCGGAGCCGATTCGTGAAGTGCTTGAAAGCACGCATTTACCTATTACCAAGTACACGTTTGATGGCTGCAAAGAGGCGACGTTTAACGTCGCGGTGGAGAACGTAAAAGTGGATACCTGGTTGGTTTGCGGTATTGAATCCCACATTTGCGTCTATCAAACCGCGGTTTCTCTGCGTCAGTCCGGTTATCGCGTTGAATTAGTCACGGATTGTGTATCTTCCCGAACCGCTGCCAATAAGGCGCTCGCTCTTGCGAAGTTAACCGCTAACGGTGTGGTGCTCACTGGGCTAGAAATGTGTTTGTATGAAATGGTCGAAGATTGCCGAGCACCTGAATTCAAAGAAATTCTGGCGCTCATCAAATAGTGGAATCGCTGTAATCAGCAACAACTTTATTTGAACACGCTATTCAAATTCTCGTTGATATCTTGGCAACATCGACTCGTTGCCAAGTAACCCGCCTTGGTGAATGTAAATCACCGTTTTATCTGTGTTCTCTTCGAACCAAGGTGTTAGGCATTGCCACATATACGGGTCGTATAACAGGTCAAATTCGAGGTCGGTTTGCTCAAAGAGTGCTTTCCATGTGATGTAATCTTCTTCGTACAAGCGACCAAAATGGTGTTTGTTGCGGATGGTTAAAATGGTTGGGTGGCTATTTTCACCGAGCTGGTTGAACTGCTCAGTTAAGTAATCTGCATCGCCTACGCAAGGGCAAGTTAGCACTTCAATGCCGTGTGGACATAAATGTTTATGAAGATATAAAGACGTCGTGCCAGTGCCTGATGGCAGGGCGACCGCAAACTGCTCTTTACCTCTCAATCGCGTCCAATCAAGAATTTCTCGTGCTAACTGTTTGATGCCAGCTTCAGCGAGGTGGGAACGTCCACCTTCTGGAATAAGCAATGTCGACTCATCTAATCTTCGTACCTGGTGGATGTATTCACTAGGGTGGAGTTCGCTACCGATGTCTCGCATGGCGGTGATTTTCATACCCAAATCGAGAGCGCCGCGATAGTTTCCGATGGGGGAGCTTTTTAGCCAAGATGGAATGTGATGAACATAAAACTCAAATGCCCAACCTTTAATCTGGGCGAGAGCTGCTAGCGAATACATCGCGTTGGATTGAGCAGAGCCGTAACTGATGAGGGTTTTGATGTCGCTGTTTTGCGTTTCCATCAACGCCATAAACTTACGTGCTTTGTTCCCTGAAAAGTGAGAATGCAGCATGTCATCACGCTTAAGAAAAAACGTATGACCGTTGAAGTTGTGTTGAGTTATCGGGCTTTCAGAGAGTTTCATGTGACTGCTGACGTGTCCAACCACGCGACCTTGCCGTTAAAAAGGGCGCGTAGTGTAACGCCATTAAACCCAGATAAAAAGTCTGTGTTTCAGTACAACCATTTCGGTTATTCCTGATGCTCTGACGCAAGATCAATTACTGCCTCACAACCACCTTCTGGATGTGTACCAATCTTAAATTGCCAGCCATAGCGTTGGCACAAATCGTCCACAATCATCAAACCTAATCCGTGCCCATCAGAATGTGGAATGGTCGAAAAGCCTTCACCTTCATCGCGCACCGAGATGGTGTTTTCATCCATATTGATATGAATTGATCCCGAAGGTGTCGCAGCGATGCCGTTGCGAATCAGGTTGCCAAGAATAATGGTCAACACGGCATTGGTCGCGCGCGTTCTAGGGTTGCCGTCGATCTGTACATCAAAGCTGAGTGCTTTCTCATCCGCCTGAGCTTGGCTTTGGAAGATGATTTGGTTGAGTTCTTCTTCGGTGATGCTGCGCACTGGTGAATCATCTGCATTACGCTCGTAACGCACTAAGCCGAGTAGGGCATCTACCATGGTCGACATCTGCTGCGTTGCATCTTGAATTCGGTTCACTTGGCGAGTCTGGAAATCCGTGTTTGCACTTCTCGCCAGTAGGCTGCTTGAGCCTTTCATTACGGTTAACGGTGTACGCAGTTCATGGCTTGCGTATCGTGCAAAGGCTTGCTCACGCTTGATGACTTGGTTGATTTTTTGGCGATACTCATTCAACTCATCCGCGAGGGTTTGGAACTCTTTGGCCGAGCCCTCGGGCACACTAAAGGTCTGCGTGGCATCGCCTTGGTGATGATCGAGTTGAGTTTTGAGCGCATTGACGGGTTCAATTAAGCGCTGTGACAAACGCAGTAGCAGGCTACCAAATAGGAACACCAGCACGGCGACAATGGACAGCACCATAGCGACGACGAGAATGAATTCCTCTGAGGTGATCTCGATTTCATCAATCAAGGAAACCAGAATCACAGGATGTTCAACGCCTTTGTAGGTGTAAGTGCTCATGTAAACCATGCGCGAGTATTCACCGTCTTCTACTTCATCGAGAAAGTGCTTTTGACCAATCAGGTATTTTTGGTAGCGCTCGGCAACCAGTGAGATGTCGTTGTAAGCGGTGGTGAGCAGATCAAGCTGAATACTTCCTTGCTCTGGGTGGGACTGGAAATGTTCAATCGCTTCCTTTTTGTCGACCATAATACGACGCTCGCCCACGCGGTCTTCAGACCAAAGCAGGGAGCCGGTAATCAACAAAAAGCAGAAGATGCCAATCACGACCGACACAAAAGAGAAAAACAGAGCGAGTCGCCCTGTCATACTTTGTGTGCTTTGCGTGCTAGCAAGTAAGCGATTGATCATGCACCTGTCTCCAAGCGGAAGCCGACTTTCGGTACGGTGATCAGCACATGTTGTTCAAATGGCTTATCAAGTTGGTTACGCAGTTGGTAAATGTGGCTGCGCAGAACGTCGTTGTTCGGCTCGTTCTCTTGCCAAAGTTGGAAGGCGATTTCTTCGCGTGTCACTACGTCTGGCGCGCTTTTCACAAGCATTTCCAGAATGGTGTAAGTGGTTGGGTTTAGCGCTAGCAGTTTATCTTGGCGGTAAGCTTTACGTGTTTTTTGGTCGATAGAAACTTCACCGTATTCCAACTTACTCGATGCGACAGTGCCACGGTAACGGCGGATCAGTGCCATCATGCGCGCTTCAAGAATATCCAGATCGAAAGGTTTGGTCAGATAGTCATCCGCACCGTGTTGGAAGCCTTTGAGCATATCGTCACGGCTATCGAGCGCCGTCAGCATAAGTACCGGTGTGTTGTTGCCCGCGTCTCGAAGTTTATTACACATGGTCAGGCCATCCATGCGTGGCAGCATGAGGTCGAGCAAGATGATGTCGAAGGTGTTTTCCATCGCCAGTTTCAGGCCGAGCTCGCCGTTGTCTGCATAATCGAGTTCCATACCTGCACACTCAAAATAATCGAACAGCATGCCTGCGATTTCTCGATTATCTTCGACTAAAAGTACGCGTTTCATGTATTTCTCTCCAAGTGGGCAGGTGTTCGAAAATAAGACTTCTTTTTAACCGAACATTATTCACTAAGGGCGTGAAAAAGATGTCAATAACATCTCTTTCACGTTGATGTTTGTAGACTGGATTCATTCATCGGATTTAGTGGAAGAGTAGCATGTCAACCTTCAACATTCACGCTGCAACCTTTTCAAAGGTGAGCCAACACACTGAGCCTAAAACAGTTTTGTCTGTTGTGGTGCCATTCTTTAACGAGCAAGAAGTCTTACCTGAATTTCATCGTCGTTTAGCCGCCGTTTTGGATGAAATGCCAGAACGCTGTGAAATCGTTTATGTGGACGACGGCAGCAAAGACGACAGCCTAATGATCGCGCAAAACTTTTCTCAATCTTCTAGCGACGTTCGTTGTATTGCATTAAGCCGTAACTTTGGCAAAGAGTCCGCCATGAGTGCGGGTCTGGAACACTGCCAAGGTGAAGCGGTGATCGTGATTGATGCCGACTTGCAAGACCCACCGGAGTTGATCCCGCAAATGGTATCAAAATGGCGTGAAGGGTATGACGTGGTGAACATGCAGCGCAGTGAACGCCACGGTGAAACTTGGTTCAAACGCTTCTCGGCCGCTTGCTTTTACAAAGTGCTTAATAGCATGGCGAAATTGGATGTGCCGGAGAACGTGGGCGATTTCCGTCTACTGAGCGCAAAAGTGGTCAAACACATCAATGCGCTGCCGGAACGTAACCGATACATGAAAGGTATTTTTTCTTGGCCGGGTTTCAAGCAAGTGACGGTTCAGTTTGAGCGTGACGCTCGTTTCTGTGGTGAAACAAAATGGAACTACCTCAAGCTGATTGGCCTTGCAATGGACGGCATTACCTCGTTTTCCATTCGTCCTTTGCGCTTAGCGACACTTGCCGGTGCGTTAGTGGCGTTCAGTGCCTTTATCTATGGCGCATTCATAGTGATAAAAACTGTTGTGTTTGGTGAGCCTGTCACTGGCTACCCATCCATGATGGTCGTCCAACTTGCCTTGGGCGGTGTGCAACTGCTGTCGATTGGCCTTTTGGGCGAATACATTGGCCGCATTTTTGTCGAGACCAAGCAACGTCCTCTTTATCTTGTTCAGTCTGTTTACGAGCAGCCTGCAAAACATCAATCCATCCAAACCATGAAGTTTAAACTGGAAGAAACCGCGTAATCATGAGTATTAATAAAACCCATCTGTGGTTGTTGTTGGCGTTTGCTCTTTTACTCCGTCTTATTTCACTTGCCGCTTACCCTTTGATGGACACCACGGAAGCCCGCTACGGCGAAATGGCGCGCTTAATGGTGGAAACCGGCAATTGGCTTACCCCACAGTTTGATTACGGCGTGCCTTTCTGGGGGAAGCCACCCCTGTTCACTTGGATGAGTGCTTACGGTATTGAGCTGTTTGGATTGAATGAATTTGCAGTGCGCGCGCCTCATTGGTTAGCGGGTGTTGCGACGATTGTTTTTGTTGCTTTCATGGCGCATCGCGCTGGCTTTAATGCAGTCATCGCAGCGTTGGTACTGGCGACGTGTGGCATCTTTTCAATTGCTGCGGGTGCGGTGATGACAGACATGGCACTGACGTTGGCAATGACGATGGCGATGGTTGGTTTTTACTATTGCTGGCTCGGCAAAGACAAACACAGCCGACTGTGGGGTTACCTCGGTTTCTTTGGCTTGGCTTGCGGGCTGTTAGCAAAAGGTCCAGTGGCGATCGTGATCATGGGCATCGCAGTGTTTCCTTGGCTTGTGATTCAGCATGGTTTTTTTGGTGCCTTCAAAGCCTTGTGGCAGCGTTTTCCAATTGTATCGGGGTTGGCGCTCATGCTAGCGATTGCTCTGCCTTGGTACATCATGGCAGAAATGGCGACGCCTGGATTTATTGATTACTTCATTGTTGGCGAGCACTTTAAGCGTTTTGTTGTCAGCGGTTGGGAAGGGGACCTGTATGGCTCTGCTCATGATCAACCACGTGGGATGATCTGGGTATTCTGGCTGCAGTCGGCTGCGCCTTGGTCAATCGTATTGCCTATCTTGGCGTGGAAACGTCGTAAGGTGCTCAAAGCCATTGAAACCGATCATCAAGGTTTGTTTAGCTTCCTGATGTGTTGGCTGATTTCACCAATGATCTTGTTCACCATGGCTGGGAATATTTTGCCTGCTTACGTACTACCGGGTGTGCCTGCATTGGGGATCTTGATTGCAATGCTGGTGGATAAACACGATTTCAAATGGCTGACCGGAACGGCAGCGGTGTTGCCAGCCCTGCTTATGATTGCGATGTTGGTTTTGAATATGGGCAAAGCAGACAGTCGCAGCGACCGCATCATCTTCGCGCAAATTAATGACAACGCTCCGGTCTTTTATATTGGTAAGCGTCCGTTCTCAGGCCAGTTCTATAGTCATGGTCAGGCGAAAAAGCTTGAAGATAAGAATGACTTAAACAATCTGAAGAAATTCCACCTGATTGGTAAATCGCAGCAAGTGGATGGCATGATTCATGAAAATGCGTTGAGTTGTACCAACGAGTTCACAGCAAAATCGAAACGCTCACTCTACACCTGTGTGGTTGGATAACGGAATGCGCAAATTACCAAAATTTACTTCGCTGGAAAGGTTTGCTTCGTTAACAAGGTTTGCTCTAGTAGGTGGTGTCGGCTTTATGGTCGACACCCTTATCTTTTCTGTGTTGTTCCATTGGTTTGGTCTGGAGTTGATGCTGGCTCGTGGGATTGCATTTTTGTTTGCGGCAACCACGACTTGGCTTGGCAATCGCTGTCTGACTTTCTCTCAAGCAGAAAAAACCAACCCTTTCGCTCAATGGCAAAAATTTATGGCGAGTGCCTTTATCAGTGCTTTGCCTAACTTTATTGTGTTCAAAGGCGTAACGCTCGCGCTAGGAACGCAAGGGGTGATGGTCTATTTGGCTTTGATCTTAGGCATATTGGCAGGCATGGTGAGTAACTATTTACTCAGTGCAAAATGGGTGTTTAGTTGAGGATAGAAAGGTTCGGGCTTACTATCCTATCCTCGAGTTAAAAATTCGTTATTTGAACCAATTTTTCTTTTTGTACATCAGAGTAAACCTAAAGCTTTTCATGGGGGGATGTAAAAAGGTAAACAAGCCAAGGTTTATACCTTGGCTGCCGTTAGTTCAGATTTTGATTGTTCGATTTCAGACTCGGTTTGCCACTTGCCGTTATATAGGTACTCTCGCTCTGGGAGCGGGGCATTTGACGCCCTTAAATCAAATACCTCATCGGTTTGATATTCTTTATAACAAACTGGCGTACCAAACAGTCTAGCCTCTGGCTTAGCTTCAAATAGCTTTTTGTGGTCGGCGACTTCTGTACAGTCAAGCTTATATTCTGTAGCTAGCTGATTGACCATAGACTCTAAGTCAGACACGGTTTTGAAAAATACGTAATAGTGGAATCGGTTGTGTAAGCGTAAAATCTTAGTATGTTCTATATTAATATATTCGCATGTGTCATGCTTAAAAAAGAACTTAATTACTTTTCTTTTCTTATTGTAATCAGCAAAGAGCCAGTCTTCACGTTCTCCGACCCTCACTTCTGTTGGTTCATCTGGTTGGCGTTTAAGCATTTTAAAGGAGACTAATATAAAAGCACCAGCGCCTGCTAACGCCATCGGGCCAACCATCGCTACCATCACCACACACACCACTGCACCTATCCAGCCAACGGCTTGCGTGGCGGTATTCACCCACTTAGGCATGTTGCGACGTTTCTTCATCACAAAGCCTTTGTCAGAAAAAATATAGTCATAGCGATAGTCGAGGCCAATCGTAAGGTAAAAGGCTCCAGATACAATCACCGACAAAATAAAAGAAAAAATAGTTACGTCAACCGTGTCACTCGTGTGTATAAACAAAGTTAATAGGAATGGAGCGATCACAAATGGAAGCGCAAAAAGTTTAAAGTAATAGCGAAATGGTTCCTCTACATCATACTTGTGCCATGTTCTGACATTATCGCCTGCGAGTATTTCTTGCTCTTGCGCCTCTTGATAAACTGCTAATTCTTCTGGGGTGACGTAAAATGGTGAATATGCCAAGGGTTACTCCTTGGTTGTATTCAGTTCTGTTTTGCGCTGGTCGATTTCCGCTTCGCTTAGCCATAAGTCACCACGCAAGTATTTTAGTTCGGGTAATGTGGCATTCTTATTTCTCAGGCTATCTACTTCGCTTAGTAGATATTTAGTTCCTCTTACTGGAATATCTTGAAGTTTTTCGTACATTAGGCCTGTATTGAAAAGCTGTTTAATGTTGTTTTCTTCAGAGCATTCGATGTTCCACTTGTTAACTAACAACTTCAACAAGTAATCCACTTCTGATTCAGTTTTGCAAAATATATAACTTCGACCACGAGTTTGGTTTCGACTGACTTCTTTATGCTCAATGTCAAAGAAATAGCAGTCGTCAAATTTGTGATAAATCACAATGAGTTTTCGCTGTTTGTTGTATTGAGCAAACAATGAATCTTTGCGAAGCCCCACTCGTACTTCAGTTTCTTCTTCAGGTTGGCGCTTCAGCATGCGAAATGAAACTAAAATAAATCCACCAGCACCGACTAGAGCCATTGGTCCTACTGCGATTACCATAAATACGCAGACTACTGCTCCAAACCAACCCATCACTTGCGCTGCTGAGTTCACCCAAGTAGGGAGATCACGTCTCTTTCTCAAGACCATGCCTTGCTCGGATATGGTGTAGTCATAACGATTGTCTAAACCAAATGTAAGATAAGAAACACCGGACATGATTATCGTTAAGCCTGATAATATGTAGGTCAAGAGCATCTGACTACTATCGTGCAGAAAGTAGGTAAGGAAAAATAATGGGCTGACTGCGGCTATAGCAATTGATAAGTATAAGTATCGAAAAGGCTCTTCAATATCGTGCTTGTGCCAGGTTGTGAGCTCTTTCCCTTTTAGAATTTGTTGCTCTTGTTCTTCTTGATAAGCCGAAAACTCGTCTGGCGTGATGTAAAAAGGTAAATAAGCCAAGGGTTACTCCTGTAAGCTAAGTTCACTAGCATCTGAAGTTAATGAACTTCTGATCGTTGCTTGTTTAGTATTGTCTGAAATCGCCGTATAAGTTGCACGCTGTTTTGCATTATTTTGGAACCAGTACTTACGGCTTAATTCGTTTTCATCATCGAGGATGTATTCTATCTCAAATGCTAGATAGTCAGCTGAGTCTTTCATAGGTAAACTCAATTTATACACGCTTTGAGAGTTTGTGGAGTTCATCGGGCTATTCAAGGTTTCTAGATCTACTCCGGTGTACCAAGTTCCTGATATCAATTCTCCCTTAGTTACAGAAGTATTTGTCCGAAGTTTAATTCCATCTCTTGCTATTTTGGTAGGAACTTGGATATGCAACTCAATACCAAACAGCTCCTGCATTGCTGATGGGTATTGCGTTGATGAATTGGGAACAACCCGCATCATTGGCACTTGGTAGATTGATGGTTTATCTATGATGGTTTGTAAATCAAATAGTGCCTTTTGTACTAATGAAGAGTTGTGTTTTTCTCGTTCTAACAGATCTGGAGACTGACTCCATTGTGCTCTGGCGGAATTATATCCCCACGGTAATTTATCTAACCATTTTTGAAAATCGTCTTGTTTGAACTTGCTCATTACATAGTTGCTCAAAAGGTAAATTGCAGTTAGCCCCATAATGACAAACATGATTGGCCCACCGAAAAGAACGTTTGCTGACCATACGCCAGTTATTCCTCCTACAGCTTGAAAGGTCCCTACTGCTGTAAGTCCAACTAAAGAAGAAAAGTTGAAGTATCCCGCAATTTTTGCAGTGCCATTCAAACTATCAAGTTGTTGTAACGACCGGTAAGCTTCTATCCCTGAAGCTAAAGCACCTATTATTCCTGTTACCGCAAGCCATTTGTTGAAAATTTTAAGATCACTCAAAGAAGAAATAGGTATTGTGGTATCACGTTTCGCCATTTCTTTTAGGGCAGATAAAGAACGTGCTCGTAGCGTTTTATCTACTCTTACGTTGTCCCAAAGTTTACCGGTGCGAATACCCGTCCAAGCGTTGACTGTATAAAAAAGCTTTTGTTGGATATCCAAAAATTCATCTGAGGACATTAATCCAGTGTCTTGAATACTGCTCATGGCATCACCAAGCGCGATGCAGTTAAATACTAATGCCATAAAGCCTAGACCACCGGCATTCTCGAACAGTTTATTCAAATCATTGAGCTTATTCATCACGATCCGCGTTCTAAGCTCGATGGTTCTTTGAGGTAGATCATCAGGTAACTCAATGTACTGTGGGTACTCCAATGTAGCTACAGCGAGTGCCTTCTTAATTCTCTTTTTATTTTTTAAAGCTGTTGTGTATTTAGAGTCGGCTTTGCGGTTGTTTTTCTGGAAGTCAGCAATGACCGCATCGTTTTTCTTGAGCTCACTTGGGTAATCATTTACGCGTGTTTTCCATTTTTTAAAATCGCGAGCGTAGCTTTCATTTACAGTAACTGGCATATTGTGTGCCATATGTTCTGCAATAACGGCAAATAAATAATAGCTATGACGGTTCAGAGGTTTAGCGAAAACAGGCATCAGCGAAATTGATACTTGTGAGGTCATGCTAACACCAAACTCTACAACGCCTTTTGCAAGCGCACCTATTGCAGATTTAAAAATAATATCCAGCTCTTGGAAACCTTTGGCGATATCTTTGAGAAAGGCTGTTTCCGCAGTGTTTGGGTTGGAAACAAAGTCCATGATCTTAGAGTACATATTCACGCGGTTGCTGGTATCAGATATCTGGTCCATCAACTGATTATCAGGATCAGGGTTTTCTGAGACGATCGACTGTTCATCAAGCGCCTCTGTAATATTCTTCTCCATCACTTTAAATAAACTACGACTAAACCCAGAGGCATAGAGAGCAAGTAAACTGGTTGGTTTCTCCCATTGGCTTTCAGCCCATTGGCGGTCTTCTTCTTGTATCACCAAAGTAAATGACTCAACCGCTTGCTTGTGTAGTTGATACAAGCTGTACTGCGTGTCTTCGCTGTATAGGTCGAAGGTTCTTTCGAGATGATGCGGCGTTAAGGACTCCATTACTGCGATAAAGTCGCGTTTGACCGAAACCACTTGGGCTAGCATGGTTTCTTTTTGTTCTGACAGCTCTTGCATCTCGCTCAGCATTTGCTTCCAGTTGAGCTGCTGACGCCAGCGTTCAGTCGCTATCCATTGTTCGTATTTACCAAAACGGCTCGCAGAAATTCGATATTTGTCCTGTATCGCTTTAGCAATGTCACTTTGGGTATGTTGGTGTGATTCAATCGCTCCAGCGGAAAATTTAGCAGGATAGCCGGACTGAACTGAGCTTTTGTTCTGCTCTGCCAAATCAAGTTGGTGAGAGGAGTCATAATAGTCAGCCATGTCGGTATAAAACGACAGCTCTTCGCCGTTACGCTTAACGCTAGCTGGCATGTCTATCTCGTCACTTGCACCAAACATACACAGTTGCATGGCGGTCTGCATCAAGTTCCACTGGTTTGAAAACTGGTCAGTGAAAAGGCGGTAAGGGCTTGCGGCACCAACAAAATGCAGTGACATATCTTGAATGTCTGCGGCGTAATCTTTTATCGCGACGAAGTAGCCTGATTCTTCTTCTGGAATCGCAGAGGTTAAATCGCTTTCGACTGCGACAGGTTTAAAGACAGAACCATCTTCATCTGCTTTGGTGGCGATGCCAGAATCCGCAAAGCGACCATCATCGACGGCAGAAGATTCAATATCAGCGACTTGGGTTAACTTATCTATTGGTGCAATGTTGTGCTGATTCTCGTTTGAGGACAGAACAATGGTTTGCATGCGATCGATATGATTACTCGGATTGTTAAGTACGCGCATGAACGTGTGCCATGTCCACCGGTGCTCAGAGAAGCAAATCGATAGTACGCTTCCGTTGACGTAAGTAAGGAAGGGCTTTGCATCTTGTGGTGTCCCACGCTGCTCTGATTTTGGGCTTTCTGATTCTCCCAACTTATAGAGCGTGAATTGCGTTCCTTTGATTTCGTATTCGTCTAAGCTTTTGTTGATTGCATCATAGACATACAGCCAACCGTCGCGCAGTTGACGCAGGGTGTAACCAACGGTATTGAGTTTGGCTGGGTCTTGGCCTTTCCATTCTTCAGGCAAACCAAAAGGTTGTGTCTCTTCTGTTTCTAGCTGATCGATGGCATAGCGGACAGGGATAAAGTGCGCAGGTGATGCTTCCGTTGCTTCTTTCTCAGTTTTTAAATTGAGAGGCTCTGGTTCAGACGGCGGTGGCGGATCGATTTTTTTTGTTTCTCCCTCCCAAAACATACTGCGCTCTGGGGGTGAGCCAGCAAGATCATCAGATTCCGTGGTTGGAACGATATTCAGCGATTTCAGTGTACCATCGCTTTCAAATGCCTGAACGGCCTCCTCATAGGTATAGCTGTTGTCATACCAGAACATAGAAGTTTTTGGGGGAAGTGGATTATTCATCGTTAGCCCATGTTTAAGAGTTTTACTCTGTTACGCAAATATCGCACCAAAATAAAGCAATTAAAAATCAATGAGTTAGATTTTTATGGTTTTGCGTCAATCAAATAATTGTTTGTTTTTCCAATAAGTTGGTTGGTGTTTACCATTTTTTGTATTGATTGAATCAAAGTTTGAGTTGTGAGTGATGCCTCAATGAGCCGACAAAACAAAAGGGCTCCAGAGTTACCTCTGGAGCCCTTTCTAGTATTAAGCTCTAAATAATTAGCGACGCTTTGGTTTACGTTGACCAGCTGGTTTGCCTTGTCCTTGTGGGCGACCTTGGCCTTGCGGCTTGCTACCTGCCGGGCGGTTTGCACCGTTGCCGCTAGGACGTTGGCCGTTGTTTGCAGGGCGTTGACCACCTGTAGCTTTGCCAGAACCGTTACGGTTACCAGATGGTTTACCATCTTTTGAACCGCCTTCAGAGCGTTTGTTCAAATGACCACCGAAGCCTGGTTGGTTTTTGGTATGTTTGGTTGCAAAGCGGTTTGCCCCGTGACGACCAGATTTACGACGTTGCGCAGGTGTTTGTGCTTCAATGTCTTCTGCAGGAACGAGACAGCCTTGTTTGTCACCAATCAAATGTTTTTTACCCATACTGACTAGGGCTTCGCGGATCATTGGCCAGTTTGCTGGATCGTGATAACGCAACAGCGCTTTATGCAGGCGACGTTGACGTTCACCTTTTGCTACAGGTACATCTTCACGTTTTTTGTACTTCACGCGTTTCAGAGGGTTTGTCTCTGAGTAGTACATCGACGTTGCGTTACACATTGGCGAAGGGTAGAAGTTTTGTACTTGGTCACATTCGAAGTTGTTCTTTTTCAGCCACAGAGCAAGGTTCAGCATGTCTTCGTCTTCTGTGCCTGGGTGCGCAGAGATAAAATAAGGGATTAAGTACTGCTTTTTGCCTGCTTCTGCACTGTATTTCTCGAACATCTCTTTAAAGCGATCGTACGTACCCATGCCTGGCTTCATCATCAGATCAAGAGGACCTTTCTCTGTATGTTCCGGTGCAATCTTCAAGTAACCGCCTACGTGGTGAGTCACGAGCTCTTTCACGTATTCTGGTGATTCAATCGCAAGGTCGTAACGTACGCCAGATGCAACCATCACTTTCTTCACGCCTTCAACTTTACGCGCTTCGCGGTATAAATCGATCGTGTGTTTGTGGTCTGTGTTTAGCTTGTTACAGATGCCCGGGAATACACAAGAAGGACGACGACAGTTCGCTTCCGCTTTTGGATCTTTACAGCCCAGGCGGTACATGTTTGCAGTCGGGCCACCAAGATCGGAAATTGTGCCGGTAAAGCCTGGAACTTTGTCGCGAATTTCTTCAATCTCGTTGATGATAGACTCTTTCGAACGGTTTTGAATGATTCGACCTTCATGCTCGGTAATCGAACAGAAAGAACAGCCACCAAAGCAACCACGCATGATGTTTACAGACGTCTTGATCATGTCGTACGCAGGAATTTTTGCTTTCCCGTACCTAGGGTGAGGGACACGCGCGTAAGGCAGGCCAAACACAAAGTCCATCTCTTCGGTCGTCAATGGAATTGGAGCTTGGTTTACCCAAAGTTCACGATCACCATGGCTTTGAAGTAGCGCTCGACCAGAGTACGGGTTCGTTTCTAGATGCAATACACGGCTTGCATGCGCATAAAGAATACGATCGTTTCTTAGCTTTTCAAACGAAGGTAAACGGACCGCAGTCGTCGCAGCATCGTGGCGTGATGGGCGAATCGTGATTGGTTGTGCAACTGGCTCGTCTTTTTTAGCTTCACACTGAGTTTCTACTTCGTATGGGTTCTTTGGTACGAACGCTTCTTTACGAGGTTTTTCAATGCGAGAAGAATCAATAACCGTGTAGCCTTCTGGCGCGGTTGGCAAGTTCACAGCAGTACCACGAATATTGGTCATGGTGCTGATGTCTTCGCCGTTTGCGATGCGATGTGCTACTTCGACAAGTGCGCGTTCTGCGTTACCAAAAAGTAGGATGTCTGCTTTTGCATCAAACAGTACTGAACGACGAACTTTATCTGACCAGTAATCGTAGTGTGCCACACGGCGTAGGCTGGCTTCGATACCACCTAAAACAATAGGTACTTCTTTGTAAGCCTCACGACAACGTTGAGAGTAAACCAACGTTGCGCGGTCTGGGCGTTTACCACCTTCGTTATTTGGTGTGTACGCGTCATCGTGACGAAGCTTTTTATCCGCGGTGTAACGGTTGATCATGGAGTCCATGTTACCCGCAGTGATCCCGAAGAACAGATTTGGCTTACCAAGTTGCATGAACGCATCTTTATTTTGCCATTCTGGTTGAGCAATGATACCGACACGGAAACCTTGTGCTTCTAGCAGGCGGCCAATGATAGCCATACCAAAGCTTGGGTGATCCACATAAGCGTCACCGGTTACAATGATAATGTCACAGCTATCCCATCCTAGGGCATCCATTTCTTTGCGACTGGTCGGCAAGAAAGGTGCCGTACCAAAACACTCTGCCCAGTATTTTTTGTACTCATGAATAGGAGTGATGTTATTGGTCATATTTTGCTCTCTGTTCCAGGGAGCGCGAATTATAGCGATTTGATTATCAGGTATCTATAACAAACTCATCTATTCCAGCTTAGTTCATCGAGTTTTATTTGGTTTGTAAAAATATCAATGCTCTATCGGCGATTTTCTGTCTAATTTCACCTTGAAAGCCTCATGGTTATAGATCGGTTCATGAAAAATGTCGCAATCTTAATACAAAGCATAAGCAATGGTGTGCTTATATGGGGTAAAGCCTATAATCAAACTAGTGCATATTAAATGCAAAAGGCTGAGCTGCTCTGGAAATAGTTCTAAGTCGATAGGCTTATCGTTGACACAATCCATCTATAAAGAGGATCGGCAGGTCCCAACAGGAATGTCGCGAATTGACTGTGAATTTTGAGCCTTGGGCTAATTACAAGAAAAGGGGCTAGGGTATGAGTGAATCTACGACAACAGTGCATCCAAAAATGCAAACGACTTCCAGTCTAACTCCTGTTATAGAGTGGTCTTACGATATTGATACTCGCGAGTTCGAATGTGATCAGCAAGGAATGGCAAATGCATTTGGGATAAGTACGCCAGTAACCAGCCTAAATAACTTGTTTGATCATATGCTGATGGGGCAACAAGAAACGCTAAAACAACGAATTCTAGAAGTGGAACTCTTTGGCGGACGGGGACGGTTTTCTTGTTGCATGATGCTAAAAAACGTTAACTTAGTGCACGTTACTATTAGTTTTGAAAGGCTCAATAAGCGCATTATCCAAGGCACTATTATTCCACAATTAACAATCACTGGTTGCGAGGAGTTAGCGAAAATTCTCGAAACGATTTTTGATTTGCCAAATGTAGGAGTTTTAGTTGCCGATGAAGATACGCGCATCTTAGGTTGTAACCGTGCCTTTGAGTTACAAATGGGCTATCAAAACCGAGATCTGGTTGGGCTTAAAACTCATATTTTCAGTACCTCTCACCATAGCCAAGCGTTTTATGATCAGCTGTGGCAGCAAATTAATGATGAAGGATGTTGGTGTGGTAACTTGCTGAGCAAAACAGCAAACGGTAGCAACCAAGCTCATCATCTTTGTATTTACCGACTTACGTTTCACTCTGGACGAATTCTTTATCTCGGATTTTCTACGGATATTTCTGCTTCGTTGTTGTGGATGAAAAATCGTTGTGAACAACAGCATGATTGGGCTGCCTTTTTACCGACGAGGAAAGAATTTGAACTCCAATTAGCTACCTTAGCGAATGAAAGCAGAAATAAAGAACTCAACATTGTTATGACACTAAGACCCAAGTTTTCGGAGAGATACTTGCTTGAACAGCAATTAGGTTTTGCAGATTTTATTATGCGAAGTCGCTACACCAGTATTGCGGGGCAGTTATCTCGGGATGTGTTTGTCGTATGCTTGCAGACCCCTCATTGTCAATGGTTGAGCCCGGTTCGTTTGATCCAAATTGCCATGAAAGGGTTCTTTAATGAGCTTAGAAATGAAATGGGCACAAAAATGCATGCCACTATCGTTAAAGGCCAAACTGGTGTGTCAATCCTTGGCTATGATACGAACCGACCAAGACAAGCGCTAGCACATGCAGCGCAAGCGATGTTGTCCTCTATTTCCGGTGAAGGCAGCTATTTCAACTTTTACGATAGTGAACTTCACTCTGAATTAGTGAAGCGCCAACATCTCGAGGCGTTTTTGGAGGCGCAAATAGAGAGTGGGCTAGTGGATGTTTACTTTCAACCGATTATCGACGTTCAAACCGGAAGAGTGGTTAAGTTCGAGGCTCTCGCACGCTTCTATGATGAAAATGATGCGTATTGTACGCAAAAGATGATCGCTATTATTGAAGATCTAGAACTCATAGCGGCACTTGATGATGTGGTCTGCCAAGCTGCGTTGAAGCACTTTCCGCGCTTACAAGAAATTTATGGCGAGGAAGTGGGCGTGACCATCAATCGCTCCCTCAATACGAAATTGGATTCTCTTCAGATCCTTCAGCGGTCGCATGATTTGATTAAAGCCAGTGGTGTAGACCCTAAGCGAGTAACTATCGAGCTAACAGAAACCGCGTATTTTGAACAAGATGAGGAGCATACTCGAGCTCTAGAGGAAGTGCGGAAAGAGGGGATTGAGATCGCGATTGATGACTTCGGTACTGGGTATTCTTCTTTTTCTTATCTAGAAAAAGGGCAGTTTGATTTACTGAAAATAGACCGAAAATTCGTCAAGAACATTCATAAAGGGAGCACTAGCTATAACATTGTGAAAATGGTCACCGAGCTTGCACAGCAAATGAATGTAAAAGTGGTTGCTGAAGGCGTGGAATCTAAGCAAGAACTTCAAGTATTGGCAGAAATCGGTGTCGATTACATGCAGGGCTTTCTATTTTCTGCTGCCGTGCCTGTCGATTTGATGGATAAAGCGGACAGTTATGAGCATCTGTTCTCTGACATCGCGATTGAGTCTAAGCAAAGTGATGTGTTGCAATCTTTGAGCCATGAACAAGTCAGGTCTATGGACCCTGGAGAACCGCTCTCCTTGGCAGTTGAGTACATGAATTTGAATCCAAGCTTGCCTTTAGTTGTTCTCAATGAAAATCGTTGTGTTGGGTTAATTACGAAAGAGACGGTGAATTTACACCTAACGCCCTCGATGGGCACAGAGCGAGAAACTGAACGAGAAAGCCGAATTTGGAAACGTCCTGTTAATCAGATAATGAGCACCGAATTTGTGTTGGTTGATGAGGATTTACCTGTCTCTGTTATTCGAGAGTTGGTTAAAACCGGCATTCGCTTCCCTTGGGTATTGTGTAATACCAAAGAAGAGTACCGTGGAGTTTTAACGCAGGAAGACGCGTTGAAGTATCTTGCTTCTCTGTGAATAAAATTGTCTTACCGTTTTAGCTCATTTGGGGGCCGACTTTCGGTGGTTTGGCGATAGTTGATTTGATATTATCGCCCCCCAAAATGACTTTTGAGCGTGCATTCAACATGATTCAACAATTGCTGGTTACTTTCCCTCCGATGCTATTTGGCGCACAAGCGCTACTGACTTTGCTTCTAATAAAGGGCGATATTTGTCCTGGTCAGCGAGGACGTCTTCATAAAATGTTGCCAGCAGTAGCTGTATTGTGGCTCGCTGTTGCGTCACTTCGCATTGAAGCATTTATGATCGTGTTTGCTATTTTCTACTTCTATTCTCAGGTTCAAACCAAGAAAACGCGTGAAAAAGGGCCACTATGGGCGATGCATTTAGCGAATGGTTTGGCCTTTGCGTATGTGAGTATTCAAGTATTTGAGCAATCAAGCTGGCCAGCATCGATAGCGATGGCGCTAATGATATTTTTCCTTGGGGCGTCATTTTCTCAATTGCTGCTTACGATAGCTCGCAGCAGATTACAGGCATTTCACCGTATTTTACCAGTTACGGGCATCGTGTCTGGAATGCTATTAGTCATCGCAACGTTGTTTGCTTCTTACCAGTTAAATGAAGCTGCACTGAACGCTGCAACACAGCCAATCTTGCTGTCTTTAGCTATGTTAATTTCTTCAATTATTGTGTGGTGTTGGCATATTTTTACGCATAAGAAACCAGAAAAGGTGCAACTGAGCGTTGCCTTGTTGCTAGCACTCGCGTCGATGACGAGCCTGCAAGGTTTATTCTCTCTCGCGGCTTAACCTCTATTCTAAAGACAAAGCTAGACGGCTTATATCCAAGTGCTTTCTTGGTGCTTGGGTATAAGGTGATCACGTTTTAGATCGCACTCACTTTAAATTCGCGTGATTACTACTACGCTTGTTTATATACCTTGTCGAAGAGGAGAGTCGCGATGGATTTAAGCAATGTAGGTAATCTGGACAGCACTATTTTGCTAGGTATCGTCAACGAAAAGCTACGTTTAGAGTGCGACAGTTTTGACGAGTTAGTATCAGTGTATGAGATGGATGTAGAGTCTGTAGTCGGCAAGCTTGATATGCTCGGTTATCAGTACGATCCATTGACTAACCAATTTAAAGCATATCAACGCTAAGCCTTTCATAACGCAAATCTTTTAAGCCACCTTGATTCCGTCAAGGTGGCTTTTACATTGTAGCCTCGCGGTTGCGAAAAAAGCTTGTAAGTAACGCTTCTCTCTCTCTGAGTGACGCGTTGCTGCAAACAAGCGACGCCATAAGCCTTGGCCGAAAGGTTTACTGGTAATAAGACCTTGGCGAGAAAATTCAGAAATCGCCCAATTGGGTAGTGCCGCCACCCCTAATCCAGCAGAGACCATCTGAACTAACATGAGAGTATTGTCGGCTTGCTTCCATTTCGCAGGTTCTATTCCTGCTGGCTGAAGAAAGTGTTTTACGACGTCCAGCCTTTGTTTTTGAACCGGATAAGAGAGCATGGTTTGATCTGCGAGATCTTGCGGATCAATAATTTCTTTTTCCGCCAATGGGTGATTGGTTGCGGTAATTAAACGCATTTCAAAGTCGAATAGAGGCTCGTAGTGGACTTCAGATCGAGGTTGGATATCGGAAGTAATAACGAGATCAAGTTCGCCTGCCAATAGAGCTGGTAGTGGTTCAAAGCCAAAACCAGAGGAAAAGTCCAATGTTACGCTTGGCCAAGCAAGTTGGTACTCCCTAAGTGCAGGCATTAGCCATTGGAAGCAAGAGTGACATTCAATGGCCATATGTAATCGGCCATTGACGTCTTCTTTCAAGCTCGCTAAATCATTTTCTGCTCTTGCGAGTTTCGGAAGGATATCTTCTGCAAGACGCAATAGGATTTCTCCCTCTGAAGTGAACTTCACCGGACGAGTCTTTCTCAGGAACAGTTGCCCTCCAATTCGCGCCTCCAAATCTTTGATCTGATGAGACAGTGCCGACTGAGTGAGATGCAAAGCGGTCGCTGTCGCCGTTAGAGAGCCAGTGTCTCGAAGCGAAGTGAGTGTCCGCAAATGTTTTAGCTCTATCATGAATTCCTTTCATCCTTTGTTGCTCGCTATGAACAGAATAGCAATCGTGTAAATAACTTAACGACAAAAAATGGATATGTAAACGTCTAGACGTCTATTTGTTGTTTTTATTTGCGAATCATGTCGCTTCATGATGAATTTTTTTAATAAACAAGTTGAATAAATGGACGTTGTTCTAATATCAGATGAGAGCGATAGTTTAGCCATCCAGACATCTTATCATTTACCGAAAGATGCTCTGACCCAAACAAATTGAACAAAATTGAGAAAGGAATAGGGACATGGCGACAACGACTCACATACTAGGTTATCCACGCATTGGTGAAAAAAGAGAATTAAAATTCGCTCAGGAGAAATACTGGCGAGGAGAAATTGATCAAGCTGAGCTTAAAAAGGTTGGGGCAGATCTACGCGCCAAAAACTGGCAAACACAAACGGATGCTGGTCTGAGTTTTGCCACCGCTGGCGACTTCGCTTGGTACGATCATGTACTGACGACCACGTTGCTATTGGGTCATGTGCCAAAGCGTCACGCTGATGGTTTCCCTAACCTGGATACGTTGTTTAAAGTGGGTCGCGGTCAATCTCAGGCGGGTTGCAGCTGTGCGGGCGCTGCGGCATCGGATATGACCAAATGGTTCAACACAAACTACCATTACATTGTCCCTGAGTTCAGCAAGGACGATACGTTTGAAGTGAGCTGGCCGCAACTGTTTGAAGAAGTCAACGAAGCGCTTCAAGCTGGCCACCAAGTGAAGCCTGTTTTGCTTGGCCCAGTCAGTTACCTTTACTTGGGCAAAGAGGTCGAAGAAGGGTTTGACCGCTTAACCCTGCTACCACGCTTACTTACTGCTTACCAAGCTATTTTGGCAAAGCTAGCAAGTCAAGGTGTTGAGTGGGTTCAGATTGATGAGCCAATTTTGTCACTGGAGCTAGAAAGCAAATGGGCTGATTCGTTTAAGCTAGCCTACCAAGTGATTCGAAGCGATGTAAAAGTGCTGCTAACGACGTACTTTGACTCCGTAAGCGATACGCTAGACAAAATTGTAGAGCTACCGGTGGATGGTTTGCATATCGATTTATCTGCCGTCCCTCAGCAGCTTGACGATGTGGTTGCCAAGTTACCGGAGGGGTGGGTGCTTTCTGCCGGCGTTGTGAATGGTCGTAACGTGTGGCGTTCAGATTTAAGTGCCCAACTCGAGCGTCTACAGCCAGTCAAAGAGAAACTGGGCGACAAACTTTGGGTTGCCAGTTCATGTTCTCTGCTACATAGCCCTGTTGATTTAGCACTGGAAACAGAACTGAGCGAAGAAGTAAAAAGTTGGTTTGCCTTTGCAAAACAAAAAGTGGCAGAAGTCGCCTTGCTTGGCCGAGCGCTCGATGGTGACCAAAATGCGATTCTCGCTTGTGATACCTATAGCCAGCCAATCAAAGCGCGCAAGACAGCAACACATGTGAATAAACCTCAAGTACAAGCGCGTTTAAACAACATTACCGCGTCACTTGCCGAGCGCAACGCACCTTATGCAGAGCGTGCTGCGCATCAAGCTGAAGTATTGGGCTTGCCTTTGTTGCCAACAACGACAATCGGCTCTTTTCCTCAAACGGGTGAAATCCGGGTGCAGCGCAGCGCTTATCGTGCAGGTCAATTATCTGAGTCTGAATATATCCAAGCACTTAAAGGACATATTGCTGACGCAGTAAAACGTCAAGAGGCGCTCGACCTAGACGTGCTTGTTCACGGCGAAGCAGAGCGTAACGACATGGTGGAATACTTCGCTGAGAACTTGGCGGGTTTTCAAACGACCAAATTTGGTTGGGTACAGAGTTATGGTTCTCGCTGTGTGAAACCTGCCATTGTAGTTGCTGACATTGAACGTGAAAAACCGATCACAGTTGAATGGTCGACGTACGCACAATCGCTAACCAGCAAACAGATGAAAGGCATGTTGACTGGACCAGTAACGATTTTATGTTGGACGTTCCCACGTGAAGACATCACACGTCAAGAAATTGCGCAGCAACTTGCTTTGGCACTGCGTGATGAGGTGTCTGACCTGCAAGATGCAGGCATCAATATCATTCAAATTGATGAGCCAGCCATTCGAGAAGGTTTACCACTCAAAAAACGCGATCACAAAGCGTACTTAGAATGGGCCGTAAATGCGTTTAAGGTCTCTGCGGCAAGTGCAAAACCAGAAACTCAGATTCACACTCATATGTGTTACAGCGAGTTCAATGAAATCATTGATTCGGTTGCGGCACTCGATGCGGACGTCATTACCATTGAAACATCTCGCTCGAATATGGAGTTGCTGAAAGCATTTGAAGAGTTCAATTACCCGAACGAAATTGGCCCTGGTGTTTATGACATTCACTCACCAAACATTCCTACGGAAGAATGGATTGAAGGTTTAATCAAGAAAGCGGCAGAAAAAATTCCGGCTCAACGTTTGTGGGTAAACCCAGATTGTGGTCTGAAAACACGAAACTGGAAGGAGACAGAAGCCGCATTGGCAAATCTGGTTTCAGCGGCGAAGAAGCTCCGTGCTGAGCTGGCGTAACACATCGTTACAGCAAATAAAAACGGAGACTGTGGTCTCCGTTTTTCTATTCTTAATTGTTAACTTTCGTTTTCAGATTATCCAATAATAGCGAATCATCGTCTCATGCCGAAAGCAACAAAAATTACTGTAGCTACTTCACCTGAGTACAAGTCTGTGCGGAAACCAACTCATCTGCCATCAACTGACCGCGAGAATTACGTACCTTAATACGATACATCAAGCCCATATCAATTTGCTTGCGAACTTCTGGGTTGCTGCAGTAGGTATAGATACTGGTATTCAGTACTTGATTTAACGGCTTTGCACCGAGTGCGCCATCGTTATAAATCATCATCATCTCTACAACATTTTTGTTGGATGAGACACGCATTATTTGCAGTGGACCGTACTCTAAAGGGAGGCCCGCTGACAAGACTCCTGCTCGGTTTGATGCCATAAGCTCAAGTTGGCGCTGATTATCATCGGTTGATGAACAGCCAGCCAGAGCACCAAATACCAAGAAAAGACACAGTAATTTTTTCATAAATTAAAACACTTTTTTGAACGGTTTCACGATTACATTATCGTAAACACCAGCCGCTACATAAGGATCGGCTTCTGCCCACGCTTTAGCATCCTCTAGAGAGGCGAATTCAGCGATGACAGTTGAGCCCGTAAATCCAGCTTCACCAGGATTGTCAGAATCTATCGCAGGCATCGGACCAGCTGTAAGAAGGCGACCTTCGTCTTGTAGCTTTTGTAAGCGATCCAAGTGTTGTGGGCGAACGCTCATGCGTTTTTCCAACGAGTTCTCAACGTCCTGTGAAAAGATGACATACCACATAGCATAGTTCCTTAATTGGTAGGGTAAAGTGTTAATTTAACGCCTTTTTTGTGTCTCTCACAAGTGAACAACAGAAAATGTGAGATCCTTTCTAACTGTTAGCGTTGTAGGTTGACTAATTCTGAACCGGACGTGGTTTACCTTCACTGTCAATGGCTACGTAGTTGAAGGTCGCATCACAAACCATGAAGCGTTCGCCAACACCGTGAGCTTTGACGGGTTTGACCCATACTTCCAAATCGACACTCATGGATGTGCGGCCGATCTTAGTGCATTCGCCGTAGCAGCATACGACATCGCCCACACCAACAGGTTTTTTGAACGTAATGCTTGATACCGAAACGGTGACAACGCGACCACAAGAGATCTCTTTTGCCAGAATCGCGCCCGCTAAGTCGAGCTGAGACATTATCCAACCGCCAAAAATATCGCCATTGGCGTTTGTATCTGCAGGCATTGCAAGGGTACGAAGCAGCATTTGACCTTTCGGAGAGCTAATTTCTTGACTCATTGTGACATCCTAAATCTTAAAGGCGCTCAAACTAAGCGCCAACATAGTAAATACCTAGAACCAAAGGTCCTTAAAAAACCGCAGATACCGGACCAGAGAAAGTTGGTTTACAGCAGCAAGAATGGTCTGAAAACGGTACGTTGTTTGAGCGGTTTACTGATACATGGAGCAAAACAGCGACCCTAAGGTCGCTGTGAAGTCGCGGATTATAGCAAAACTGAGTTTTTAATCATCAGTGGACACATCGGATGAGTTATTTTTTTGTTCTTTTGGCATGTGTTTATAAATGTAAAAGCCAGTCGCAATCATGTAGGCAAATGTCGCGATCAACATTCCAAATACTTTGAAGTTAACCCAAACATCCAACGGCAATTCGTAAGCAATATAAATGTTTAGGCCAGCGAAGAATGAGAAGAAGCCAACCCAAGCCCAGTTAATCTTTGCCCAAACAGCGTCAGGTAACGTAATTTCCTTGCCTAGCATACCTTTGATGGCTGATTTTCCCAATGCGTGGCTCACTGCTAAGCCAATCGCCAGAATCGCGTAAATGATGGTGACTTTCCACTTTATAAAATTGTCGTCGTGGAAGAAAAGGGTCATGCCGCCGAAGATAGTGACGATAACAAATGTTATTAGCTGCATCTTTTCGACTTTCTTATACAGCGCGTAGGTGACGACAAGTTGAATGGCTGTTGCTACGATCAGTGCACCTGTCGCCACGTAGATGTCGTACAGCTTGTATAAAGCGAAGAAAACGATGAGTGGTATAAAGTCTAGGATCTGCTTCATGATGGCAAAATCTACCTAATTATTGAATTGAAGACAGTCTAACGGAATCTGACAAGATGTGAATACTGAGGAAGTTAAGGTAAGAATAGTAACGCTTAGTATATCGTATAGACCGCAAGATTCTTCCATGTCGAAACAGCATATGGAAGGAATAAAAATTGCCGCGATGAGGCGGCAATAAAGTTGAGAGTTTTAAACCTTAAGCAACACGTTGATATTGGGAAATAAGCGTTTTTACATCTTCTAAATAGCCTTCCCGTAGTAAGTTATCGACCGTTGCTTCTAGCTCTTCAAGAGACATCGTGAAGCAAGTGGATTTACCAGTCATCAGGCTCAGATAGTGATGATACTCTTCTTCTGTATAGTGGCCTAAGCGATCAAGTAACAGTGTTTTGATTCCATGATGAATCAGGCCGTAGTATGTATGTCGATGAAGTAACATGGCGATCTCCTTATCAAGCTCATACGCTACTCTTTTGTAGCCTGCTTGACCTTCTGGATAATTCGATTTACTCCAATAATGCACATCTAGTGCCAATTCTATATTTGCAGATTAAAAAGTGTTGGAAGGTGCAAAATTCTCGTTCTGTAACCATCTTTGGATGACGACTTGAAGTGCATTTAACGTGGTGGGCTTTTCGAGTCTGTCATCCATGAGTTTCGAAATTAGCTCCAACTCTCTAGCTCCAGACTCACCAGATAAGGCAATGATTGGAACGGAGGATGTGATTTGCTTAATCCGTTGGCTTGCGTCAAATCCATTCATTACCGGCATTTGGACATCCATAAGAACGAGATCAATCTTGTGAGAGTGGAATAGTTCTACCGCAGAGGCTCCATTATTTGCTTGTAAGCTGTTGACTCCCAGCCTTTTTAAATACATCTGTACCAAGGTGCGTTGCACCTCTTTGTCATCAACAATGAGCACTGTTGGTGCATCTTTAGATACTTGTACGTGTTGAGCTGAATGATTTTCAAAATGTGATGCAGTTGCTTTCCAGCTATCAAAGTCCGGTGCTCTTAATGTCTCTGGTTTTGGTGCGTTTGGTACGACTGGGAAATACAAGTAGAATTCTGTGAACTCGTTCAATTCAGACTGGCACTCTATTCGTCCTCCGAAGGAGCGCATAACACGTTGGCAATAGCCCAAACCTAAGCCACTGCCTCCGCTTTTTTGATACGAGAAAAAGTCATCAAATATCTTGTGTAAGATACTGCTATCTATACCTGGCCCACTATCTCGGAAGATCAGAATGTTTTCGTAAGCCCCCGTCTGGGTACGAATCTCAATTTGACTGTCGGGATAAGAATCAAAATAGTAGATAGCGTTACGAATCAAATTGAAAATGACAAAGTTAAACAGGGTCTCATTTAACTTCGCGACAAAATCGTGTGCCTGTGGCAGGTTAATTCTCTCTATTATTTGATCGTTTTCAAAACCATAACGGCTTACTGCTTGGTCGATGGCTTTATGTATGGAAGTGAGAGCTAAAGGCTCATGCTCTGGTGAACTGTCGCTAACTTCTCGTAAAATAATATCGATAAGTTGTCTACCGCGTTGTATAGCGGCTTCACCTTTATCAATTTCTCTTTTTAGCGTATCCAGTGAGGCGTTTGACTCTATATGCTGTTTTAAAGCTTCAAATTGTAATTGTACTTGAGCGAGAGGGTTACGCATTTCATGTGCAATGGAGTTAGCCAGCGCACGGCTTTGGCGTACCTTTCTATCGGCTTCAATGGTGCTCTGGATGCGAACTAATAACGTTTGCAGAGCTGAGATTTCTTCATTAGAAAACAGCTTATTATCTATTTTATGTGAAGAAATTAGTAAGTGAGTAACAGACTTTCCACGACCGAAGAGAGGCATAACGAGCGCAGTATTGCTTGAGCGCATACGCTCGTAGAGCTTTCTCATAGACCCTTTAGAAGAGGAGGCATAATCAATTTCTTCAGACAACTCATCAAGCACGAGAACTGACTTGCTTGACGGCAGGTACTCTTCGTAAAACGTTTCTGTGTAATTGCTAGTGACTAGCTGTAGCTTGTTGTTTGGTATGTTAAGTAACGATGCCAACTGATGCATAGCATCATCTATTGAGCGTTTAAACTCTTCCTCTAACCCAAGGATTTGCTGAACGGGAGTGTGTCGTTTCCCATAAATAAAATACGAAGCGAAACGACTGACTCGCTTAAAAAGCAAGTGCCAAGTGATACCGATAAGCGCACATAAAGGTACCGCAACAAGCCATTGGTTATCTTCAGAGATAGGAATAAATATCGCCCCTAGCGGCAGAACAAAAATGGCGCAGACTAAGAGCGCGCTTACCGTTAAGTACGTGAGATATTTAGCGCTGTAGAAGCGAGAGGTAAGTAGGGCATAGCCGACAAACAACATTTCGCTGATTGAAAGTGCTGGTGGTAACCAAGTTAGGGAGAAGTCGCCAAGGAAATACGTCATTCCAAGGTGTATCACTGCCGTAGATAACATGAATACCAAAATGCCAGCGATCATATAGTTGCTTTTTGCTAGCGTGAGCTTGCTGCTGTTAGCGCGCATGGCAATCAAGTTAAGCAGCGTTAGTACCACGAAAGCTAGCAAACTAATGAAAAAATATGAGGTATGTGGGCCAAATTCAATGACGAACTGGCTTGGACCACTAATGGTGACATTTTCGACAGTAAGATTCGGCACTAAGTTGATGTACAGTGAATACGTTGCTAGTGCGACAAAGACGACTTTTTGCCAGACTTTGACCGCTGTTTTTTTAACATCTGCGGTTAACTGGCAAGAAAAATAGAATGCAAACGCAAAGGCGAAAAAAGACGCTAAGTTCGCTAACTTAGCCATAAAAATGCCACCAACAGAGCCTAATTCTGGCAATAAATCGGTATGGAAATAGGCGTTGCTGCTTATCCAAACAATGATACAGCTGGAATAAGCGATGTAAGGCGCGTGATGCGAGCCTAAGATTGATTCACTCTTCTGTTTTAGGCGATAGCAGTAATACAGTAGCCAAGCGAATACTATTAGTACAGTCGCGTACAATGCCATTGCTTTTGGGTAAAAGAGACCGTGCAAATGAACATCAAGCATGCTCATTCACCTTTTTATCCATTCTTTTTGTTCGTACGCAATGTTTGTAGTCGCGAAATTGTATGTCTTGAAATGCTTCAACCATCATACCTAAATTCCAGAAACCGCGGTATGTCTTGGTACCGTCACCGTTAATGTCGCGGTATCCTGAGTGAAAGTAGGCACTTAAATCAATAGATTGATAGAAATTTAACATAAATACTTGCTCAATAATGGTAAAGCCGAGCTTATAGCCTGCTTTATAGAGCTCGCTCATCATAGTTTTTTGCGCCAGATACAAAAAATACAGCTTTTGTTGAATGTTGCCTCCCACCGTAAGACGCAGTACTTCGCAAACCGCTTCACTGTTCTTTACACGAGATTGAAACTGAGCATCAAACTCAATAAGAGTGTGCTCATGAGTTAGAGCACGACACTCCAAAATACCCAGTTGATTGAGAACACTGTACCCATGATTAGGAAAGCAAAACTGCCATTGTTCGTTACTAAACTGTGGTGAGTAACTGAGCCAGTTATTTCGTTGATGCCAGCCTTGCACTAAAGCGGAGGAGACCATGATTGGTGAAGATGACGATTTGAGCAAGAGCGCAAAGTGCTGCCCTTTTTGCGAGAGTGATAAAAGAGGCAAGATTTCAAACCATTGTTCAGTTTGGACGAAAAGCTCAAGATTACTCAGTGTGATCGCTTCGGAAATCGGCATTAACGCTGCATGATTTGGCAGCATTACCTCAAGATCGCAATCTGCGATATCTTCAATTAACACGCTAGTATAGCTGTGGTCGTCAAACGGAAGCGGAGTAGGAATCGCAGCTTCGTTTGAAGGATATTTTTGCTTGATTGCTTCGATCTCGCATTGACACCAGAAAACCATCCAATGCGGGTAACAATCTGCGGCAAGTTGTTCAAGTAAACGAATCTCTTTGGAGAAACCTGTCGGATACTGTTGCACTAAATCTCGATAATCCATTAACTCAAATAGTGCAGAAAGACTTTTTGATGCGTGTTTAGGAAAGAGAGATTTAAGCAGTTTTATTCGATACAGAGCAACCTGTTGAAAAAGAGCATCTCGTTTTTGTTTCGTTAGGGTAAGAATAACTGAGTCAACCAGGGCCTGCTGCTTTGATTCGATCGGCAAATTTATTTTGGTGAGATATTCCAAAGATTGCTCAAGACTCATGATATAACCTAGCTCTAACGTTTTGTTATATTTTGTAATGGTTTATATCATTTTGAAAAATTTATGCCATCGGTTTCTATTTGTATAGTTACGTAATGCAAGAAAAGACAAAAAAACCGCTCATTATGAGCGGTTTTTGGTCTATTCAAGAAAGGGTTAGGCTTCTTGCTTTTTAAGCTCAGCTTCTGCCGTTTCTTCTTCAATTAGCGCATCAACGATAACTGCACATGCAGCATCACCTGTGATGTTCAGTGCTGTACGAATCATATCGAAAATACGGTCAAGAGCGAATAGCAGCGGTAGACCTTCAATTGGAATGCCAGCGGCAAGAAGCACGGCAACCACTAGGAAAGAAGGGCCAGGAACACCCGCTTGACCAACCGCACCCAATGTAGACGTTACGATAATTGCAATGTAAGCGCCCATGCCTAGATCGATATTGAACAGTTGAGCAAAGAAGATAGCAACCAAGCCATAGTAAATCGCATTACCTGACATGTTGATCGTTGCGCCTAGAGGCAGAACAAATGATGCAGTTGAATTTTTTACGCCCAGCTCTTTTTCACAGGTGTCCATTGTAACAGGCAGTGTTGCCATAGAAGACGCTGTTGAAAGCGCAACTGCTTGCGGTTTCTTCATTGAAGACAGGAATTTCTTCGCAGATGTCTTCGTGAAAACATGCACCATTGCTGGGTAAACAACGAAACCGAAGATTAGGATGGCGGCAACGTAAACAACGAACAGTTTAAACACCACCATTAGTGCACCAAAACCGAACGTACCGACGGCTTCTGCCATCAGACCAAATACACCGATAGGTGCAATGATCATTACTTTGTTGATCATCCAAACCATTGCGTCAACGATGCAGTTAACACCATTGATGATTGGTTCACGACGCTCTTTTGCTTGCTTAGAAATCGCAATACCAAAGAACATACAGAAAACGAGGATCTGTAGGATGTTTGCTTCATTTAGTGATTGGAAAACGTTGGTTGGGATCATACCAGTGATGGTTGCCCAGAAAGTAGGTAGTTCACCTTTTGAAGCGTATTCTGCTGAGAACATGCCTTCAATGCCAGAGACGTCGATACCCATGCCTGGTTGGAATACTTCACCCATAAATAGTGCAAGCGCAACGGCTAGGGCGGATGTTAAACCAAAATAACCTAGAGTGACGATGCCAACTTTACCTGCTGACTGGCTGTTCCCAAGACCAGCGGCGCCAGAAATCAAGGCTACAGCGACCAAAGGAATAACCAACATTTTGATTAAGTTGATAAAGATAGCACCTAAAGGAGCGAACACTGTCGCATCATGACCCATCATGGCACCAACGGCTGTGCCCACGATCATGGCGATTACGACTTGTACGCCAATGTTGTTTAGCAAACTCTTTTCTTTTAACACTTCCATAACCTCTGTGCTAATAAAATGTAAAATCCTAAAATTACCCACTAACCATAAATGGATTTACGGATAATTATCTCGCCTTGCTTTTTACACTTATCGTTTACAATTGGCAATATGCAGCAAGGTATTATTGATGGATTAATCGATATTTTATTGACGAACGATAAAGTTTTGTTCAATAGCAAACGTTTGCTATTGATTTTTCTTATAAGGGTCGCGCTTAGGATTGTTCAAGTTTATTTTTCTTTATTTGTTTTCTTTTTGTTAATTTTAACCGCTTTTGTATTTGCTATTGCAGTCAGAGTTTTTAGTGAATTGGGTTGATATTTATAACAATTCATCTCTTTCAAGCTCACACTTTTATTAATTTGCCTTCTGAAATGTTAATTGCTTTACATTCTTGGCTCTAATTGCGTTGTAAACATAATGTTAAATTGTAATGACTGGTGAGACTCAAATGCTGACGATCCAGTGTTAGAGATAACTTGCTTAGTTAATGCTCCTGAGCTGATTAGACGAGAAAGACAAGTAAGAGGTGAAGAGACTATGATGAATCTTGCTGCTGCGTTACAAAGAAATGCTGCGAGTAAACCAGATAAAACGGCGTTGATATGTGGCACTGAAAAGATAAATTATGCGCAGTTTGATGCGATCGCCGGCAAGATCGCAGCGTCTTTAATCAATAAAGGCGTAAAGCCAGGTGACCGCGTTGCGATTTCATGCCCAAACATTCCTTTTTTCGCGTTTGTTTATTATGCAATACAAAAAGCTGGCGCGGTTGCAGTCCCATTAAATGTGCTTTTGAAAGCGCGAGAAATTAAGTATCACTTAGAAGATTCAAAAGCGAAGTTTTATTTCTGCTTTGAAGGGACGAAAGAACTGCCAATGGCAAAAGAGGGTGTCAAAGCCTTTGAACAAGTCGATACATGCGAAGGCATAGTCGTATTGACTCAATCTCAAGATGAAAGCTATTGGAATGGTGTAATAACTCTCAATGCGTTTATAGCCGATGTCCAACCGTTGCCGGATTATATACCGCGTAATGCGGATGATACATGTGTGATTTTGTATACATCAGGGACGACAGGCTTACCAAAAGGCGCTGAACTGACTCAGCAGAACATCATAATGAACGCTCTGGTGGCACAAAACATTATGGGCAGCCAGGCCGATGATATTCACTTAGTAACTTTGCCTTTATTTCATACATTTGGTCAAACCGTCCACTTAAATGCTAGTGTTTTGGGCGGGGCAACATTGGTGTTAGTGCCTAGGTTTGAGCCTAAACATGTTCTTGAGCTGGTGGAAAAACATAGGGTGACGATATTTGCTGGTGTGCCAACGATGTACATCGGTCTGCTTCATGTGCAGCATCAATTTGATACCTCGTCATTGCGTGTTGCAGTAAGCGGTGGTGCGCCATTACCAACCGAAATCTTTCGAACCTTTGAAGAAACATTTAATGTGCCGATCTTAGAAGGATACGGGTTGTCGGAGACAAGTCCTATTGCATGTTTTAATCATTTAGATCAGGAGCGAATACCAGGCTCGGTAGGTCAACCGGTTCAAGGCGTCGAAGTAAGAGTTATCGACATTGAAGGCAATGCACTACCGATAGGCGAAGAAGGTGAGATTGTTGTGCGTGGTCATAATGTTATGAAGGGATATCTTGACCGCCCAGAAGTTACTGAATCTGCGCTACAAAATGGTTGGTTCCATACTGGTGATGTGGGCCGCTTTGACAGTTCAGGTAATTTATTTATTGTCGATAGAATGAAAGATCTGATCATTCGAGGTGGATTTAATGTTTATCCCAGAGAAATTGAAGAAGTTTTCATGACTCATCCTGCAGTTTCAATGGTAGCGGTGATAGGGATTCCAAATGAAGAGTATGGAGAAGAGATAAAAGCTTACGTTGTACTTAAACCAAAAGAATATATTGACGCCGATTCATTACAAAAGTGGGGTAAAGAGCAATTAGCCTCGTTTAAATATCCTCGTTATGTCGAAATTCGTGAGCACCTCCCGATGAGTGCGACAGGAAAGATTTTGAAACGTGAGTTGAAGTCTGAATTGAATATAGCTTAGTCAATTCAATGGTCTTTGTGTCACAGCGCCACTTGCCTAAGCGCAAATGGTGTTGTGCTCTTGACCAATTAGATGCATAAGATTTTTAGCTATCGTTAGACAATACTTACCGTTTGTTGAATGGATCTATTGCTCGAGTTCTTTAAAGTATTCTTCTAAGCGTTTCGGATTGGTAATGGTTACTGAGCCATAGTTTAGCTCTAGCATCCCGATACTTTCTAATCGTTTTAGTATCTTGTGTACGCTCTGACGAGTTAGCCCCATCATGTTAGCGATATGTTCTCTTGTTACCCTGACAACGCATGGTCGAGTATCGATCGCTTGATTAAGTTGGTATTCTGCAAGCAGCAGTAACCTTTTGGCGACTCGTTCTTCAATTCCTCTAATCGCGTCATCTTCGATAACAGAAATAGCAGACCACAAGCGGCGGCTAAGTAAGTCGAGTATAGTGGGGTAACTTTGAGGGTATTTGGCGAGTAATTGGCGAAATTTATCTCCAGGAAGCTCCATTACAGTCACGTCAGAATGCGCGGTCGCACCAAAAATACGAGGCATACCGGGAGAAAAAACATTGTCTCCAAACCAGCCACCAGCTTCGAAAATCATCAGTGTGACTTCTTTGCCTTTTGAACTAATTGAGTTCACTCTCACTGCACCTTGAGCTATGACCATAAGAGAAGATTGAAGCGCACCTTTATTGCAAATCAGTGCTTTTTCGTCGAAGCAGCGAACCTTAGTCATTTGCGCAGCTTCACTAAGCCCTTTATCTGGCAGCCCTGATAGTACAGGACATTTGGCTAGCAGTGTTTTGACTTCTTCCATGTAGCAACCTTACTGCACATTGCTTTATTGAGTTAGTTAAGTTACCCAAGCTTAACACTCTTTGAGTGCTCTGCTTGAGATAGATTTGGAAAGTGCGGGCGTTGAACAAAAAATGACGTGGTATAAACACGATAGTAAGAAAACGCCCACTAAACATAATGTTAAGCGGGCGTTGTTGTGTCATATCAAACTGAAATTATTTTTGAGTGGCAGCTTTCATTGCAGAAACGAATTCACCAAGTTTATCGAGCATAATTTGTGGCTGCTCAACGTTCGCTTCAATAATTTTTACCACGGCTGAACCAGAAATTGCACCAGCGGCGCCAGATTCTAGTGCTTGTTTCACCTGTGCAGGCTCTGAGATGCCAAAACCAAGTAGCGCTGGTGGCGCATCAAATTTGTTCAGTCTATCCAGCATATGACCTACAGGCATGTTTGCTTTGGTTTCTGCGCCAGTAACACCTGCACGAGAGAGTAGGTAAGTGTAGCCGCCACCTAACTCAGATACTTGCTTCAGTGTTTCATCACTTGCCGTTGGTGGTGCGATGAAGATTGGGTGAATACCAAACTTCTCTGCAGCAGCAACAAATTCAGCACTTTCATTAGTTGGTACGTCTGCAATCAAAACAGAATCGATGCCTGCTTTTGCACAACGCTCATAGAAGTTCTCGATACCACGAGAGTAAACAAGGTTCGCGTACATCAGAAGGCCAATAGGTAGCTCTGGGTACTTAGCTCGGATCTTACCAATTTGTTCGAAGCAGATATCCGGTGTTGCGCCTGAATCTAGAGCACGAATGTTCGCACCTTGGATAGTCGGGCCATCCGCAAGAGGATCTGAAAATGGAATACCGAGTTCAAGGGCATCTGCGCCAGACTCGACCAGTGTTTCCATGATTTTGTAAGATTGCTCTGCGTTTGGATCGCAAACCGTTACGAACGGTACAAATGCGCCTTGGTTCTTTTCGTTTAGGCGCGCAAACATCTTCTCATAACGGCTCATTAGATTGCTCCTTTTTCTTCTAGGATGGCATGTACAGTGAAGATATCTTTATCACCACGACCAGATAGGTTAACAACCAACAATTGCTCTTTTTCTGGGTTCTCACGAGCCATACGCAGTGCATGAGCCAGTGCGTGAGAAGATTCTAGAGCAGGGATGATACCTTCGTGACGCGCAATTTCTTGGAATGCTTCTAGTGCTTCATCATCCGTCACGTTGTCATATTCAGCACGGCCAATTGCGTTTAGATGTGCGTGCTGTGGACCAACTGAAGGGAAATCAAGACCAGCAGACACCGAGTAAGACTCTTCTACTTGGCCGTTTGGATCTTGCATCAACGGTGCTTTCATGCCGAAGAAGATGCCCGTTTTACCGTGTTTAAGTGGTGCACCGTGCTGGTCAGTATCGATACCTTTACCTGCTGGCTCAACACCAATTAGGCGAACGCTTTCTTCTTCGATGAAGTCAGCAAACATGCCAATCGCGTTTGAACCACCGCCCACACATGCGATAACCGCATCAGGAAGACGACCTTCACGTGCCAAAATCTGATTCTTCGTTTCTTCACCAATCATGCGTTGGAAGTCACGCACGATTGTTGGGAATGGGTGAGGACCTGCCGCTGTACCTAATAGGTAGTGTGCATCTTCATAAGTTGCAGACCAGTCACGCAGCGCTTCGTTACATGCGTCTTTAAGTGTTGCTGAACCCGAGTGGACAGGAATAACTTCTGCGCCCATTAGCTTCATACGGAATACGTTCGGGCTTTGACGTTCAACGTCTTTTGCACCCATGTAAACGCGACACTTGAGGCCAAGTAGTGCACACGCTAGTGCGGTTGCAACACCGTGTTGGCCTGCGCCTGTTTCTGCGATGATTTCGTTTTTACCCATGCGTTTCGCAAGCAGAGCTTGACCTAACACTTGGTTGGTCTTGTGCGCGCCACCGTGAAGTAGGTCTTCACGTTTTAGGTACAGTTTGGTTTTCGTACCTTTGGTTAGGTTACGAGTTAGAGTCAAAGCCGTTGGGCGGCCCGCATACTCTTGAAGAAGCGTCATGAATTCGCTGCGGAATTCTGGATCTTCTTGCGCGTCGATAAACGCTTGCTCTAGTTGCTCCAGTGCTGGAACTAGAATTTGCGGAACGTACTGACCGCCGTATTCGCCAAAGTAGGCATTCAGTTTTGCCATCGTTATATTCCTTCTCGTATTTTTCGCTACGAATAGCTTTAAATTTTTTAGCTGATATCCAGCTTTAGTAGTTGCGAATAGCGGTGAATGCCGCGAGCAACTTCTGTGAATCTTTTTTGCCTGGTGCGCTTTCTACACCAGAGTTTAAATCTAATCCCAAGCAACCTAGTGTCGCTGCTTGTTGAGCATTTTCTGGCGACAGTCCGCCCGCTAGCATAATTTGACTTGGGTCGCCGATCAGTGACCAGTCGAACACTTGACCAGTTCCGCCAGTTTGAGTGCCAACTTGCGCATCTAATAGATGGCGATCAATGTTGTCTGCTAGTAGTTCTGGCTTGGCATCAGTAACGCCGTAAGCTTTCCAAATTTCTACCGCTGCTGGCAGTTCGGTTTTGAGTTGGTTTACGTAAGCTTGGTCTTCTTGACCGTGCAGTTGCACCGCTTTTAAACCCAAAGAGGTCACGACAGAAGCAACAAAATCGATATCGTGATTTTGGAAAACGCCTACATAGTTCAGCGGAGCACCGCTCATGGTTAAGCGCGCACTCTCAAGGTCGACCGCACGCTTCGACTTCTCGACAAAAATCAGGCCACCAAATACTGCGCCAGATTGATACGCTTTTGCTGCGTCATCTGGATGAGTGAGACCACAGACTTTATTTTCGCCCAGCGTCACTTTGCGTACTGCTAGCTCTAGGTTATCTTCCGCCATCAGTGAACTACCAATCAAGAAGCCGTCTGCGTATTCCGCTAAATCACGAACTTGTTGATGTGTATAAATGCCAGATTCTGAGATTACTGTTGCGTTAGGAGCCAGTTCACGAATTGTCGGTGCCAGTTCTTTCGTACGATTCAAATCAGTACTTAGGTCGCGAAGGTTACGGTTATTGATGCCGATAACGCGTGCGCCTAGCTTAACAGCACGATGAAGCTCTTCTTCGTTGCTGACTTCGGTCAGGATACCCATGTTCAGGCTGTGTGCTGCTTCTTCTAGCGCTTTGTACTCTTCGTCATTTAGGACAGAAAGCATCAGTAGCACGGCATCAGCACTGTAATGACGTGCTAGGTAAACTTGGTAGGTATCTACCATGAAGTCTTTGCACAGAACGGGTTGTTTGACTTGACCGCGCACTTGAGGAAGAAAGTCAAAGTTGCCTTGGAAGTACTTTTCGTCTGTCAGTACCGAAATCGCGTCAGCATGGTTGTTGTAAACTGATGCAATGTAATCCAAGTCGAAGTGATCACGAATCAAACCTTTAGAAGGAGATGCCTTCTTACACTCGGTGATGAATGCCGTCTTTTCGCCACTCAGAGCATCGTAGAAACTGCGATCCGATGGCAGCAAATCAGACTGAAATGTGCTTAGCGGTTGAGAAACCTTACGGTCTGCTACCCACTGATATTTGTCGCGGACAATTTTCGCCAGTACTTCTGCCATTTCTGCTTCTTTTTTAGAAACGTGTTCAGACAGGTTGTCAGCTTGCTGAGTGTTGAAGTCAGTCATCTTCTTCAATTCCTTAAGCGTGTGCGGCAAGTTGTTGTACCAAATGGTACGCCTTGCCTGAATTCATTGCCTCAATCGCTTGTTGCGTGTTGGCTTTTAAATCTTCGTGGCCGAATAGACGCATTAGCAGAGCAACGTTTACTGCCACTGCACCCAATTGTGCGTCTGTACCTTTACCCGTCAGAATATTGGTAATGATCGCTTTGTTTTCTTCAGGATCGCCACCTTTGATTGCTTCTAGTGGGTGCGCGTCTAGACCGAAGTCTGCAGGCGTTAATTTGTATTCTGTGATCTCACCGTCTTTGATTTCGGCAACGGTTGTTTCACCGTGAATCGCGACTTCGTCCAAGCCACTGCCGTGTACTACAGCGGCGCGCTTCATACCCATTTGTAGCATGGTTTCTGCGATAGGACGAACCAGTTCTTCACTGTAAACGCCCATCAATTCGATGTTAGGACGAGCAGGGTTAATCAGTGGGCCAAGAATGTTAAAGATGGTGCGTGTTTTCATGGTTTGACGCACTGGCATCGCATGGCGCACACCACCGTGGTATTGAGGTGCAAATAGGAAAGCAACACCGATATTGTCTACCGCTTTGCGCGTATCTTCTGCGCTCATAGCTAGGTTGATACCAAATGAATCAAGAAGGTCAGAAGAACCCGATTTGCTCGAAACGCTGCGGTTACCGTGTTTTGCTACTTTTAGACCACATGCTGCAGCAACAAACGCCGCAGTGGTTGAAATATTGATGGTGTTGTGACCGTCGCCGCCAGTACCTACGATATCTGCGAAATCGTAATCTGGGCGAGGGAATGGGTTGGCGTTTGCCAGCAGTGCTTTCGCTGCGCCTGCAATTTCATCCGGTGTCTCGCCTTTGATTTTTAGTGCAGTCAGTGCTGACGCCATCAAAATTGGGTCTAGCTCCCCACGGATAATGATGTCGAATAGCTGTTGGCTCTCGTCCTGAGTAAGCGATTCTTGCTCGTACAGTTTGGTAATAATAGGGTTGATGATTGCTTCCATATTTCCTCTCCTAAATTTCTTATGTGCCAAGTGCTTTTTAAGCAGTGAGTGGGTTCGCTGAAGTTTGTTCTTCAAGTGCCCATTCAATGGCATTGGCCAACAGTGTTGCTCCGTAGGTCGTCATAATAGATTCCGGGTGGAACTGGAACCCGCAAACTTTATCTTCTTCATGTACAACAGACATGACCAAGTCATCCACTTCTGCTGTGATGGTTAGGCTCTCAGGAACCTTGGTCGCAACCAGCGAGTGGTAACGTGCAATTGCAAGTGGTGATGGTAGGTTTTGGTAAATCGCATGGTTTTGGTGCTCCATCATAGAGACCTTACCGTGAATGATTTCGCCCGCGCCAGCAACAGTACCGCCGTACGCTTCAACAATTGCTTGATGACCAAGACAAATGCCGATCATCGGTACTTTGCCTTTCATACGTTGGATAAGCTCTGGCATTGAGCCTGCCTCTGACGGTGCACCAGGACCTGGTGACAGCAGAACCACCGGGTTTTCAAGCTCGTTTATCGCTTGTTCAATGGTTTCTGCTGGAATGTTGTTTCGGTAAATCTTGACTGAGTGACCTAGCGAGCGGAATTGATCCACAAGGTTGTAGGTGAACGAGTCAAAGTTATCGATAAAAATGATATTAGCCATCTCTGAACCCTATTCCTTATTGTGACTTATGCGCTGCTTGGATAGCAGAGATTACCGCTTGTGCTTTGCCGCGCGTTTCGTCTGCTTCCGCTTGTGGATCAGAGTCGAACACCACGCCAGCACCAGCTTGAACTTGAGCAATGCCGTTCTCAACGTACGCTGAGCGGATCACGATACAGGTGTCGAGTGTGCCTTCACCAGTGAGGTAGCCAACAGCGCCGCCGTAGCTACCGCGTCGTGCGCCTTCTACATCGCGAATCAACTGCATGGCACGAATCTTAGGTGCGCCGGTGAGCGTACCCATGTTCATACATGCTTGGTATGCGTGCAGGGCGTCTAGGTCTTCACGCAGTTGACCAACCACACGAGACACCAAGTGCATTACGTGGCTGTAGCGGTCGACTTTTAGAAGGTCTGCTACGTGGCGAGTACCAGCTTGAGCAATACGAGCGACGTCGTTACGTGCCAAGTCAACCAACATCATGTGTTCTGCGTTTTCTTTCATGTCTGTGCGCAGTTCAAGTTCGATGCGGCTATCTAGGTCGAAATCAATCTCTCCATTCGGGCGTTTACCACGGCGACGTGTGCCTGCGATTGGGTAGATTTCAATTTGGTTGGTATCGGTTTCATACTTAAGCGCGCTTTCTGGTGATGCGCCAAACAGAGTGAACAGCTCATCTTGCATGTAGAACATGTAAGGGCTTGGGTTACTTTGTTTCAGTTCTTTATAAGCCGCCAGTGGAGAAGGACAAGGTAGAGTGAATCTACGAGACGGTACAACTTGGAATACATCGCCTTTCACTACGAACTCTTTTAAGTCGCGAACGGTTTGGCAGAAGTCTGCATCAGACACGCTAGGTTCTACCGTTACATCTGTTATTTGCTCTGCACTCGGCAACAGTTTTGGCGCTGCACACTGGGCGCTAATTTCTGCAATACGAGTCTCCAACGTTGTTTTCTCTGAACCATCAACAAACAACGTCGCTTGAAGCTGGCAAGATTCCGTTTGATGGTCGACAACAAGTAGTGTTTCCGCGACGTAGAAAACGTAATCTGGACACTGATTTGTTGCTTCGGCATTACCAAGCGGCTCAAAGTTTGCGACTAAGTCGTAGGCAAACAGACCACCAAGGAAAATTGCGTGTTTGTCTTGCTGTGAAATATCAAAACTATGCTGAACCAAACGCAGCGCATCGAAAGAAGAGGCTTCACGTAGGCGAGAGTCTTCATCTAACGTGTCGCATGGCTGGTTAAACTGCAAAGTTAGCGTTTCGCCATCGAACTTGCTCTCAACGTCACCACGGATGTTCTGGTTTAGGTGAGACAGTAGGTTTTTACCGTTATTGGTCAAGGCGTGCATGCTAACGGTATGGCCGAAGCAAACAATGCGAACCGCTGAATCTACGATCAGCAGGGATTTTAAATTTTGCTTTGAATCGATCTCAGCAGATTCCAGCAATAGGCTGTCAGTTTTGTTCTCACATAGTGTGTGGAACAAGCGAGTCGGGTCTTGAGTATAAGGGACGGAAGCCGTTAGCGCTTCAAGCTGTCCAAGTTTCTTAATTTCAATGGCCTTGTTCACAAGACCTCCTTGTAGCTGTTTAAATCTTCCTGCCGTACATAGTCGCATAAAGCAAACGTTCTCCCAATCTAGAGTTGGCTATATTCGATTAATGTTTAGGCAGTTGAATGTGAAATGAGCAACAAAACAAAAAAGCCCGCTTAAGTAGCGGGCTTTACAACGTTTGGTTCTATAAACTAGAAGTATACGTTTGCCCACCAAGAACTAGTCCAAGTGCGCCACCAAGCAAGATCTGATGAGTTTGCCTTATTAAGACAAACCGCAACTTTCGCTTTTTGGTTTTGGTTAAATTCTTGTAACATGGTGAACCTTAAATTACGTACTTTGTATTTGTGTACTAGTTAACTAGTGCGAGAGTAAAAAGTCAACCCCAAAACGGCATTAAAACGATAAAAATATGAGAATTGATTTACATAGTCACACCACTGCATCGGACGGTCGGTTAGAACCTAAAGATTTAGTGGAAAGGGCGCTGAGTTTTGATATCGAGGTTTTGGCGATCACTGATCATGATACGGTTGACGGTTTGGCGTTAGCTAAGCAATACGTTCAAGATAATAATTTGCCGATAAAAATCATCAATGGCATTGAGATATCGACCGTCTGGCAAAACAAAGATATTCATATTGTCGGCCTGAATATCGATCCGGAAAATGAACAATTATCTGCCCTCATAGAACAACAGAAGCAGCATCGCATAACACGATCTGAGTTAATTGCAGAGCGACTACAAAAAGCAACTCGAGTAGGTGTGCTTGAAGAGGTAAGGCAAATCGCCGGTGATGCTCCAGTGACAAGAGCGCATTTCGCGAAATGGTTGGTAGATAATGGTTACGCAAAAACCATGCAAATGGTGTTTAAAAAATACCTAACGCGTAATAACCCAGGTTATGTACCACCGAATTGGTGTTCGATGAAGGATGCGGTTGATGCTATCCATGCGGCTGGTGGAATGGCGGTATTAGCGCATCCTGGTAGATATAAGTTGACAGCGAAGTGGATTAAGCGTCTTCTAGCAGCGTTTGTCGAAGCGGGTGGTGATGCGATGGAAGTTGCACAGCCACAGCAAGCGCAACAAGAAAGGCGCAACTTGGCTGATTATGCTATACAATACAAACTATTAGCCTCTCAAGGCAGTGATTTTCACTACCCATCACCGTGGATGGAGCTAGGAAGGAACCTATGGTTGCCTGCTGGCGTCGAACCAGTTTGGAAAGATTGGGGAATAGATCCTTCGTTGAATAATACTCAGTAATACGAAGTCGAGAACCCATAAAAATATAGAGCCGAGAGGCTCGATAATGAGGAATTACAATGAGCCAGTTTTTTTACGTTCACCCAGAAAACCCACAGGCTCGCTTGATTAATCAAGCAGTAGCAATCATTCGTAACGGCGGCGTTGTGGTTTACCCTACTGATTCAGGGTACGCACTTGGCTGTCAGTTGGAGAACAAACAGGCACTGGAACGAATCTGTCAGATTCGTCGTCTGGATGATAAGCATAACTTTACTTTACTGTGTCGTGATTTGTCGGAGCTTTCTCTCTATGCGCGAGTGGATAACTCTGCATTCCGACTGCTGAAAAATAACACACCAGGTCCTTACACCTTCATCTTCAAAGGTACTAAAGAAGTACCGCGTCGTTTGATGAATGCAAAACGTAAGACCATCGGTATCCGTGTCCCAGACAATCAAATTGCCTTGGACTTGTTGGAAGCATTAGGTGAGCCGATGATGTCTACGTCGTTGATTCTACCTGGCAGTGACGTAACAGAATCTGATCCAGAGGATATTCGCGATAAACTAGAACATGCGGTTGATGTGATTCTTAATGGCGGTTACCTAGGTGAACAACCTACGACTGTAATTGACTTTAGCGAAGGTGAACCTGTTGTAGTTCGTTTGGGATCAGGTGACCCTGCACCATTCGAATAGTAGACGCACACCACCGCCAAACAAAATAGGAGGCATCGCGCCTCCTATTTTAGTTGTCATATCGAATATCTCATTGAACTTAACTGATTGAGGTTAAGCGAAATCGAAAATGTCGATACCATTTTGTTCTGCATAGTTGATGTATGCAGAGCTCACACCGTTTAGTGTCACTTCAACATTGTATTCATCACTTGAGAATACTGCCCAGCCACATTCATTGTAAGATAAAGTCAGATCATCCGCTGAATCCAAGAACGTATCTCGAATGCCATCGTTATCAGTGTCTCGGCCCATATCAAAGACAAGTTTGTCATGGAAGATATTAAAATCGACAATGTCGGCTTTGACATCAATATCGTTGGAAGATACTGGCTGATCAGGTACACCAATAGCCAGGCGGTTTGTAAGCACGAAGGTGTCGTCTCCACAGCCACCGCTCAGTACTGATTCACCATCACCAACAACGAGTGTGTCGTTACCCCAGCCACCATTCAAGTAGTTGTTGCCTGAATAATCAAAAATTGTGTCGTCGCCACAGCCACCAAAGAGTTTGTCGTTTCCTAATCCGCCGGATAGGAAATCGTTTCCAAAGCCGCCAGAAACAAAGTCGTTACCTCGGCCACCAAGCAAGGTATCGTCTCCCCAGCCACCGAAGACAATATCATTACCTCCGTATCCTACAAACTTATCATCACCACAGAAGCCGAAGAAAATATCGGTTGTTTCAGAGCCTTTTGTGCCTGTCATATCGTCATCTTGAGATGTCCCAAAAATCCAATTTAGGTCGAGATTTAGCATAGACATTGTTCTATTCCTTTTTGTCTGATTTATGCCAATCACCGAGAGTGCAGAGCGAACCTAGTGAGTCAGAGTACACGATAGCATTAGTGTTATTTTTGATGTGAACTAATGACTTAAAGACAATTTTTGTCTTGTTACCCACGACCTTGCTTTGCTATGAGCGCTCATTGTCTGCGGTGATTGGTATTACTTAGCAGCAAACAGGGACGGCTTATTCTTCGTTGCTTTCTAGCAATACGAACAGTAAACACACCCCAAGTGGTTATTGTTGTAACCCTGACAATTTTATCAGGTACCGCGTGGTTAAAGTGGTTCAGGAAGACCGATATTAGTGGGATTCTCGTTGAGCAATGCCTGCTTTAAGTAGTAAAAAAGTTGCAGAATAGGACAAATATTTCGGTCATTTTTGAAGTGAATTTTGGTGTGGAGAATGGCGCCGATTTAGCTTACATTAACTAAGAAAGTTACGTATAATGTCCGACCGAAAAATCCCACTGAAATGGGTAAATAGCAAAATACAGACCAATCCTGGTCTAGACGTCTGTGAAGACGAAATTTAAATACAATAAAGTCAACCAAATCAGCAAGTTACTCAATATTTTTATGTGTTACACAAAACTTAGTTAATGTGTGATAGTGATTATGGCATAAATTTTTAATATTGAGCAAACAAAAGCCCCACCAAAAAGGCAGGGCATTCTCATAGTTTTATCACACAGGGTGCTATGTTTTAGTTACTAATTTGAAGCTGAGAGATTTTGATAAAAGCCTATCATCCTTTGCTCTTCAGCGTTGTCTATCTCAGAACGAATTGTGTTAACAATGTTCCCGTTATGATTCACATCGGATACGATATTGAGGTTAACATCTACTTTTTGATGTTGTGTTTGAATTGAACTAATCTCTCTACCAGCACGACCAAGTAGATCAAAGATATCGGTATTTAAGAACTCGGTAAATTTATTTCTACCAAAGAAGTTTTCAGGGTCTAACAAGCCGCCTTTTCTGCCCTCATATACAGCGTACGCCCCAGCAAGGTAAGGGTTCGCTCTAGATGCTAAACCTAAACCTGCTGCTGCTCGTGCTCCACCTGCTGCTCGTGCGGCTGCACCACCTTTAACACTTGCACTTGTTGCACTACCAAATCCTAATGCACCAGCGGCTCGACCTATTAGTTTGAACAAACCTTTGAATGCATTTGTTAATGTATTTACAACACCCAAGCCACCGCTTAATACAGTAAAGATTTTCGAACCGACCCAAATTGAAGCAATTGTTTTACCAATCGTGATAATCTCATCACCATGTTTAACAGCTGTGTTAACGAAAGACCTTACAGATTCACCCATTTGTCGGAAAGTAGGCTGTAATTCTTTTAAGTCAGTCATAATGGAGTTGATATTACCTCCACCAAACCCAACAAGAAATTCATCCATTAGGCGACCAAACCCTTCCCCGATTAACGAAATGTTTTGACGTGCTTTTACTAATGTTTCAATATCTTGCTGTGTGAGGTTGAGGTTAAATCGTTCTCGTTGTGCTCGAATTTCCTCAATGTTTGCCATCGCTTTGAACTGGAGGATTGCGTCATTTCCGAATGATTCCATAATGAAGGTTAATTTATTCATGTCCGTTCCACGGCGTTTAGCTTCTTCTTGAATCAACTTCATTGCTTCGAGAGGTTTTAGCTCTTTTAGCATCTCCTCGGAGATCTTATTGCTCTTCTTCAACCACTCAGCCACATCGGAGAATTCGCCTCCACCTGTTAGTTGGTAGTCTCCGAGCTTGTCTGCGAAGTCCTTATATTGATCAGATACTTGATCCATGCTCAATCCATACTTGGCACTAGCTGCCGCAATATCTTGGAATGTTTTAATATTATCTAAACCACTCTTCTTGAAAGCAGCGTCCAGCTCGGTAGCTCGTTGTAACGATTGTTGCATACCTAAAGCGGCTAAACTACCAACCGTCAAACCTGCCGCCATTCCTGCATTTTTAAGAGATGATGCTGCCGCCATTCTACGCTCATTGTTTTGGCGAGTGATTAACGCTGCTTGTTTAGATAGTTCTCGTGTTCGGGCTTTCTCTTTTCGATTGGTATCACTTACTTGATTCTTGAGCTTCTTCTCAAGGTGTAACAACTCATCGGTAGTTTTTGCTTGCTTGAGCTTATTTAATAGAACCTTCTTTTCTGCCCCATTCATATCTCGAATTGCACTTGTGGATTGTGTAAATCGTAGCAACACTTTCTTCTGGGTGGCTTCGAATTTCTCTTGTTCAAGCTGTAATTTTCGATAATGTTTTATGTGAGAATCTTGATCTTGTTGTCGTTGTCGCCTAGAGCTAGGCGAACCACCAACACCAAGAACATTTTCAGGGTTAGCTTTCTCAAGTTGTCTTGCAAGCTGCTTGGACTGTTTTAATACTGAGTTCCAACTGGGGCGATCTAATTTCCATGCAACGGTATTTGTAAATTTATGGAGTTGTCGAGCCATAATTATTAACCTTCTCTGTTAAAAAATTCTTTAATCTTTTGTTCATTCGATTTTTGTTCTAACCCCATGAGATTTACATAACCATCTTTATATAAATCAGGTAGTTTATTCACCTTCGAACTAAAGCCATTATTAGAGCTGTTAGTTTTACGTTGACCATCAAGTGACTTTTGTTCATCGGCAAACGTTAGAAGGTATCCCTTTTCATAAGACACGTTGCGGATATGTTCTAATAGGAGTCGATATTCCATAGAATCAGTTGTGTTGACTTGTCGAGGCGTATATTTAACAATGACGTAGTCATTTAAATTGTAAAACTCATTCACGATTGTTAACTTAGTGCTTTTGTTAAACCAAGTGAGAAGAATTTCATGGGCATTCAAAGGGCGTTGCTCTTTGTCATCAATACTTAACAAATTACCATTTATATTTGAGAGGGGATTCTTACCAACGTAACAGGTAAGTGATAATGTAGGGTTGCTCTTAACTACATTTGAAGTGATAACGCTCTTATCGCTTACTGGGTATTTGGTAGCATTAGCTTGATAACTAGGTAGGATTTCGGTAAAAGCATCGGCATAAAATCTACCAAGGTCATCATTAGACATCAAATAGGTAGGTGTGATCATAATCTTTCCTTATTTTCTCAGTTCTTCATCCACAATCTTCTTTATCTTCTTCAATACTGTTCGATAATCTTCTTTAGGATCTTTCTCTTTTGGTTTACCAAATAGGGTATTGATAATTAGAATAGGGATGAGGATCAGAAGGAGGGGAGGTAGTTGTATAAATTCCATAGGCATTTTATTAACCCCTTAGTTAAAAGGGGCAGTTATCATTTTATTTGTTATATTCGATACTCTTGTAATCGAGATTTTCAGCTTCACTTTCTTTCACCCAAAGTTTATGCTGTTTATCATCAGCGAGATATTTACGAAGAGGGATGAAATTTAAATGGGTAAGAACTTCTTCAATATCTTTATTCGCAGCATCACCACACATTGCTTGTACATCCTCGAAGAACCAATAATCTCTTGACTCAATGCTATCAAAGTATTGTGAGAAATTAACATACATATCATTTAGGCTATTAGCTTCACTAGCGGCTAATTCAGCAATAGCTTTATCATAAGCTGCTTTCTGTTCAGAATGCTTGTTTTGAGCCCAATTCGTTGCTTTTACAACATCCATTTTTTCTTTACGTTCGATTTCGTTGAGTTCATCAAGAAGAGATACAACTTGCTCTTTGATAAATTTAATATCTTTTTCAATCAAGCAATCAGGCTTCTTCATGATAAGCTTATTAACACTCAATTGATGGAATAAATTGTGTTCTTGACTAGAGACTGTTTTATATCCTTCTTTCAACAATTCATCATGAGTCACTAAAAGGTGTTGCAAACCCAAATTGCAGTGCTCATGATGGTAGGCACACAGTTTATTTTCATTGACAAAGTTATTACCACTTAAAAGATATGTAATTTGATCTTTGCGTGAGATAAATGGTTTAGGTGCTCGTGATGACATGTAAGGTAGGTTGTAAGATGCTAGGTTGAAATTAACCACTTTATCTACACGTTCTAGATCAATCTCTGATTTAACTTGAGTGCGGTAATACTCTTTAATTAATTCTTCAACAGTTTGGACATTTGGTAGGGTGTTAGTAGTTGCAATGCTCATTATTGTTATCCTTATTTTTGTTTTTTAATTAGAGATTGGAGGGCTTTAAGTTTTTGTAATACTAGTTTTGTTTCGTCTGACATATTACAAACCTCGTTTCTCTTTCGCTCGTTTCACAGCTTGTTCTAACTTGATGCGGTGTTGTTCTTTCTCTTGCTCATAAGTTAGTTCTGGTTCTGGCTCATCACTCTTGACTACGGGCTTAACACTTGCTTGTGCTACGGCTTTAGCACGTTCATAGCCAGTTAAAGTACTTGAAGTTGGTTTAGAGGTTGATGTAGACGCTTTTGTTTGTGAATTAACAGGTTGATGTGGTTTTGAATTTTTCAAAAACCGAAGAAACTCATCTGGTGTTTTGATTCCATTAACTAAGCCAATATCTAAACATTTATTGGCAGAGAAAACCTTAGCTTGCGTATCTCTTACTTGTTTAGCTGACATAGGGCGGTTAGATGCTACATGATTGATAAAATCTGTATAAAGTTCATCGACGCTTTGCTGAAGGTCTGCTAAAAACTCATCTTTGAAGTGCCCTGATGAATTCACGCTAATTTTGGACTCACCTGCAGTTACGAAAATTCTTTTAATTCCCGCCATATCAAGAGCTTTTGATGTATCAGTAAGCTGAACAACTACACCAATAGAACCAAGTTGACCCATAGGATGTGTATAAATGCTTTCACAAACCGCTAAAAGTGCATAACAAGCGCTGGCTGCCATTCCATCGCAGTACCCAATTAGATTGATATTATTCTCTTTGGCAATACGTTTGATTGTGGTTGCAGCTTGAAACACTCCCATAGCCTCACCGCCGCCAGAATCGGCAAGCATGACAATGGTTTTAACTCCATTAGCTGCATAGCTTTCCATCTGGGATACAAGGTTTTGGTATGAACAGCCACCACACAACATTTGATATGGGTTGCTACGATACGTACATGCACCCTCTACATTTAAAACCTTCGTGTTGGGTAATGCCTCAATTTTATCAATCAAAGTGTTTGTAGATTTAAAACCGCTATTATCAGAGGTTAATTGTTTTCGAAGTTCTCTATCTTCAAGAATTTCACCAACAGTTGTAAAAAGTTCAACGCTCGCTAATTGAGGCCGTGATAAGATTTCTTTTGAAAGGTAATTCATGATATTCCTTGTTATAGTTATTTGATGTAGGAAATTTTGATATAGCCACTTGTTACGCCATCGGTTACAGTAATAATTTTATTATCTTTTATACGACGATATAAGGTGGCAAGTGAAATGTTTAAGACATGCTTATTGATTTCATAGAAAAGATTAACACTATTGAAATACTCGACCTTTCCAGTCAGACTGTCGTAAATCTTGAATTCATATCCAGAACTTTCTCTAATGTTTTGCTTCCTACTACGAATAATACAGTTAGTCGTGGAATACTCACCTTTATCGAAGAGTCTACAAACATGTGGATTTTTGATTGTAAAGTAATCACGACCTTTCGATTTTTCAGATAGAATAAAGTCGATGAATTCAATTAAGTCTGTAAAGTTAAAATCAACATCGTGATAGTGTTTATGATGATCACATTTACTATTACAGCGACCTTTAATACTGTAAAAATGACTTCTCAATTTAATTAATTGTTGTTTGTTTAGCTGTGGGTATAGTTCGATAAGCGCAGTTATCTTCATGTTACTTCCTTTTTATTATTATAGTGTTGCTGCTATTGGTAGGGGATAGATTAGAAATCGATTAATTTTATTTTGTTTGATGCTTGGTACATTTTTATAGCTTCGTCTATGATCTGAAATTGCTCATAGTCATCATAAACGTTCAAAGCTCGATAACGTAATATGTAAGTATTTTGGATTGTTCGTTTACCTGTAATAAGCTCATCAAGTAAAGCTTCAGGGGAATTATACAAAAGCCTTTTTCGCATGGTTTTGTCTCCATTAATTGGATTAGGTTTAATTTAAATTAGGTAAGTTTTGATAACTTGGTTTCACTGGAGAGGTGAATAGGTATGTATAGAGTATTGTAATCAAAATGTTTACAATTCAATCTTGCAAAACCTCAACTTAAATAATAGCTAAGGGAAAGGAGGTGCCCGTCACTACTAATTAAGTTGAGTAAACATGAGAAATGTTTAAAGCATTGCAACACTAGAGATAACAAAGGAAAATTTTATCGAAAACATAGGAAGGATGTCGAATAAAACTAGAGAAGTCTTTTAAATCACTCTATACAACTATTATATCAAAAATATATTTATTTGTATAGTAAATACATTAAAATAATATAGACTATTGCTTATTTTTGTGTTAACTGATCATGAATTTCTTGAATTAAAATACATAGTTCAGCATGGGGTATCTTAGTATTATAAAACCAATCGTAAACGGTAGGCTGTCTTTTACAGTTTATAACATTCTTCATATGTGGAATTAATCGGTTTACTTCGGTTAAAGTTGGCATGTGTTTATCTACACCTGCGCCAGAGTCGAAGTCTTTGAGCATCTTAATGAACCTTGCACTCAGTGCCTTAACGGGTTTTTGTCTCTTAGGAGGTGATAAAGAACGTTCTAACCAGTTATTTAAATAAGGCATTCGTGCCTTTTCAGGTTTGCTTTTATAAGCGTTGAAACCTACATCTAAAAGAACGGTTTTGCATGTCTGTGAGTGTTTTAGGTAAGCTTGAAACCTCATCTTAGAAACTGATAATCCACCACCCATAGGTATCAATTGAGGGCTTTGCTCGATGACATAATCAGTGTTAGCTAGGACACAAACTAAATCTTGTTTGTAGATTGGTAGCCACTCATTAACCAGTTCCTCAAGTTTTACCTGTTTCTTTGGCTCTAGTTTTGAAAGAAGCATTTCATATCGTTGTTTTAAATTTTCCATTAACCCACCATTGCATAGTTAAAACGGCGGCGAAATTGCTTCAGCTTTCTAATTCGGTATTTCTTCACGTTATGATTTCCTTATTGTTATATCTGCCCTATGTAACGTGCGAAAACGTGCCTACAAGCGATTAAGCACGTATAGAGGGCGATTGTATTAGGTTTTATTTAGATGGGTGTTAAGGTGGTGCAGAGAGAGAGTATTAAGGAGAGTTTAAGCCTTCTTACAGTTCTTCAAGGAAAAACTTATACAATTCTTGCTCTAGTTCTTCAGTGATTTCTTTACACCCCTTGTAACTGTCAACAGTGATCATTTTGTTCAACATATTTGGGTGCATAACAAGAAGCCCTAAAAACTGTTCACTTGATAGAGTTGCATATGTGTAAACACTACCGTTCTTTTCACAAGGATATTTAAACTCATTGAGATGTAGGTCTAACCACTCATTCTCATATAGTTCGACAAGATCTTGTGTGTCTTGATTAGTAATTGGCATCCCAGCAATTTGTAAAGGTACGGTTGAATTATTAAAAACTCGTTTAGCTGTATCTTCATCTTGAGTGATAAAAATAGTGTTAAGATCTTGTTCTGGTTTTAATACAGTGAAATGTGTGTTCATAAAATTTTCCTCTGTGTTGTTTTTGGTACATTTTCAAAGCTCACTAGAGTGTCTACGTTGTGCTCAAAGCATGTATCAGATTTATTTCAGTGTAGTCTATGGTAGCTAGGTAAGTTTTGGTGTCAGCGTTGCGCTAAAAGGGGATGGGTAGATTATCTCTATTGTTTATCATTAATGGGGTTAACTCACGACCTGACTGCCGCCAAACTCCTGCAAGTTGTTCCCAATCAAAGAAGTGTTGAACCGCACCGTTAACAAATAATCGGCGTTCTTGCTCGGTAGTTGTTTCCATCCAAAGATCATAATCTTCACGTTCTTCTAGTTCTTCCGTTGGTGCTGGTTTACCGTATTTGAAATCAACCTTACAATTCATGTCTGAACCCAATACTTCTCGCCAGCCATAAAACATTGCATCAACTAAGGCTTTCCATGCAGATGAGAAAGTAATGAAACTATCATGTATACAGATGTATGGTAGGCCATGCGCTTTCAGGTAGAGCATTACTTGCTCTGCAATACGACTATCATAATTTTGTAGTAGGGCAGCCGATTTACCATCAAAATACTTTTCTATCTTATGGTTCTTTTTCCGTAGCTGGCGAACAATATCATGACACTCAGTTTCTGTTGGTTGTCTGTGCAGGTCTTTGAAGACTAAAGCCTTATCACCGACAATTTCAGAGGGTAAATAGTTATCCAGTTTAGTGAAAATCTTATCTATTTCATTGAATAAACTCTTACCAGGATTACCACTGTTAAACATCATCATCATTGCGAGTTTATACACAGCACGTTTAGCCTCTTGGGTTCCTTTAATTGGGCTATCACAATCAGGGATCATGTATGGCTTAAACTCTCCGTGCGCTTGCTCTGGCCTAATGCCTTCTAATTCGTAGGCAATGAAAGCATGATTCGATGAATAGTCTCCTTCACATACTGGTAAATCATTAATCGTAATGTCCTTACGCTGTGGCTGTCTCATACTTTGAAATGCATTCACATAACGACCATAGCTATCGAACATCGTTAAACCATTATTCTTTTTATCATTGGAGTACAAGGAGAATTTTCTACCCATTTGTGGATCGACAATTACACCAAGATGATTTTTGAAAGTGAAATCGAGTAGATGTGTGTTCAGTTCGTTCAATCGTCCCTGTTGAATCTTTTTACCCTTTGCTGGAACTTCTTCTTCCCAAACTTTACTGTGTTTGATAGTTGTACTTACGCTGTTTCTAAGGGTTTTAATCTTGGTATTCGGTGCTTTATCTTCGTTCATCCCATCAAGTAAAGTGAATGCTTTATCACTAAGTTGAAACACGCTTACGTATTGTTTACAGATCCCTTCTTCGTTTGTACTGTCGCCAATGTAAAGTGCCCCATATCCTTCATTGACCGCAACCTGAAGCATGTCTATCCATGATTGAAAAGATACATCATCCTTACCTTTGTCTTTGAATAGATGTTTATCTAGGCTAACTTTGAACCCTACGTTATTACGGCTTTTTGCAAGATTAACCATGTAAAGGAAAAGCCTTGCACCATAGGATTTTTTACTACCTGATAGGGTTTGTAGTTGTGTAATGACACGGTTGTATTGTCTGTGAAACTTAACACCGCCGTTATATTCTATATTGATTTCGGTTTGTTTTAATGAAGAGTAAACGTTGTCAATGAAGTGAGGGGATTGCTCTCTTACTTTAGGGTGAGATTTATTATCGTACTTCGTTCCCTGCATATGTTTCCGTCTCCTCTTGTTGGGATATAGCTTTGTAAACAAGTTGGTTAATGATGTAACTAATAGATTTGTTTTGTTGCTGTGCCATTTCTGCAATTACTTGCTTTGATTGCTCGTTATATATTGTTGCTCTCATTGATATTCTCCGTTGATTTTTAATTTCAGTTTATAGTTAAAATTAACTCAATCCCTTATGTGGCTTGGGTTACAGAGTATCTATAGTGTATATGAGTGGAGGATTAGATTAATAGGATAGGAATGATTCAGGAGTAAGCCATATCATATAATTCCCAGTTACTAAGTAAGCATATTCCTCACCGTCTTTATGTTCCCATTGTCCTTTATAGAATTTACGTTCTAACTCAATAACACGGTCTATAGTTTTCTTTCTCTCTTCATCAATTTTATTCATCAAACTTCCTCTTCAATATTACTGTTAAATTCTTCAATCAATCGAAAGATATACACTGCTAACCCATAATGAATAGCCTCGCTGAATTTGCCTTCTTTAGTTCTAACACTCTTTCGTTGACTAACATTAGCTGGAGTGGTGTCACCATTCATTAACCGCCGAAGTTGTAACTGAGTAATAAGCGGTAGGGTAGTTAAGTTGATTTCATCTGGTAGTGTGTATGTCATATTAAAAATCCTTATATTGCAGATACGAGAAAACCACCAACGTGTGGTTCTGAACAAGTTCAGCACGTAGTGTATAAATTAGATTGTGAGGTGGTAAGGTGATCGGGGACGATCTGAATGCTAGAGTAGTAAACTGAATTACTATTCTTATATAATAACACTAAATGAGAATGATTGTCAACAACTATTTGTGATGAATGTCGCTTTTTAAGTTATTTGAGTTGACTTTTGTTTATATCTATACCTACCAATCTACCATTTAAAAATAGTTTGTCAAGCGAGGGTAGGTAAGTTGTTGAAATCACTGGCAACGCTGTTTTATAGCGTTTCCGAATATATCAACCACGGACAACGATTTCCGACAACAATGTCGAAAAGTCCATCCCATCTTGACGAATCTTTGGTAACACTTCCTCGCACACCCAATCTTGGAACTTTTCAGCGTCGGGTTTGTTAGAGCGCATAACTAGTCGGTAAATATCGTTCTCAGGTATCCAAACATTCTTGACGATAATTTCATTATGACTTAAACCTTCACTGACAAGTGTCTGATAAGGTGTTCGTAAGTTACTGTTTTTACTAGAAAGCTCTTTTTTAGAGCTTTCTTCTTTAAGTATATCCAACTTAGAAAGTTTAATTTTATTTTTACAAAGCTCGTAAGATTTACTGATCTTCTCATAACCTAAAATAGTGGCTACAGCCTCAGCTTTAAAGTAAGGAACAACCTTACCCTTGTGGTTCTCCCACATGATAGTTTCAATGTCCATGCCATCGTAATCAAAAATCTGCATTTCTTTGTTCATATATATTATTTCTCCTCCTCTTCCATCCTCCACTCATATACACTATGTAGTAACCAGAACCCTTGATACATAAGACTTCCGAGTAATTTTAACTAGGAAATCAAATTAAAACTTGATGATATTGCTATACTCAAACATGTTGTTTGGACCCTGTTCAGAAGTACAAGAGTCATCACCATGAAACGATTATTACTAGCTACTCTCTGTCTACTCCCAGTTGTTACCCAAGCAGAAACCATCTGTAAAACCGATGCGATAGGAATAACACGTTGTAAGGACTCCAATGGGGTAGAGACAAGGTACAGGACGGACACTCAAGGCACTGTTAGATCATCGGACGGAACAACGTATAAGGTTGACGCTCATGGAGCTATACGAGGCTCTGACGGCTCAATATATAAGACTGATGCAAACGGAATCATTAGGGATAACAAGGGTAATACATGGCGTGAGGATACGCATGGTAAATTGAGGGGGTCGGACGGATCAATCTGTAAGAAAGATCCTCACGGTGCCGTAAGATGCACAGATTAAGATAGTTGAATAAGTAAGTTTCTACGTTGATTTCCTTGTCACAATCTTGTTGCATATAAGCTGGTACAGTTTCCTTATTCAATCCAAACAAAGGAATAAAAGGTATGAGTTGGGATATAAACAAGGCTATGGAATTCCTACCAGAGATAGTCAACAGACCATTCAATGAATCGACCAACCCTAAAGGTATGAAGTGTTTTACATGCGACCCAATCTACACATCGGGTAATATTTATAATAATAATATGATTTCATATTATGGTTACGGTTTAGAAAGTGGAGAGATACGCCTCTTAGAATTAGGACTTTCTACACAAAGTGAGAAGTACTTAAATATGGCGATGACTAAATTTAAAGAGCTAGTATTGTCTTTAATTGAGTTATCAACAGGTAGTATTATTAGTGGTGTTGAACTATCCAAGGATACAATATTAAACTTAGGCGAATACCAAGTTAATGTATGCTCTCCTGAAGATTTCACGGTAAAAGTATTCGTTACTAGAACAAGTAGTAGTGAGCAAGATCTATTGCTGAGAAATTGTTTTTTGTATCCTGACAATTACAAGTTTGAAGAGATAAAGCAGTACTAAAATTCATATCAAAATTCTGGAGAGGTGCTAAACAAACCTCTCTATCCATTCTTACCCCACAGATTAAAACTTTTCATAAATGGTAATCAACTTACCAAAAATGCAACAATCGCCACTGAATAATAATTCAATAAATGCATATAACCCATTTGTGCAATATAAATGCAAATACTCAGATATTAAGTCGATTTGTGCACTGGATGTATGATTGTGGGGTAATTGGTGTGCAAATGCTTCTGTGTCGCCAGTAGAAGCGTTTTAGCGGTGAATTAGTATGAATGTATTAATGTTGATTAGGATGTGCTGAGAGGACAGGGATAATGAACGATGAATTAGTAAATTCTAATTTATCTTTATATACGATGTTGGTGAGGTATCTATACAAAGCTACCTGTTTTTGCAATGCCCCAATATAGTGCAAATAATTTCAAACTTTTCTTGTTCAAAACTCCCAACTTTAAAGATAGAAAACTATCGAAAATACACCATTCAACCTCAATTCATAAATATTAGAATGGCCTAATTTAACATAATGGATCTATCGCGCACTTGAAATGTTATTATTACGGTAATAAAACGCTCGAATCCCTTACTGTATAAGGCTTGGTGTATGATTGTGGTTTGGTGCGCACATAATAATTTTTGTATTGTTAAATGAAATTATGTTGGTCACACCGTGACAATGTATTGTAGCTGCAACATCGTTGCAAAGGGTAGTGTTTAAAGCTTATGTACGCTTCTGAGAGAAGGTTAATTGTGTGAAGAATGCACTTGCATCGAGTTGTCCTAAAGCGGCTGTGTGTGCTTGTACGGACGTACATAGAGTGGGGTGTTTGAATAGAGTGTCTTCTGTATGCAGGTAAGGTGCATAAATATTTCTACATTTCTACGATTTTCACATCTGGGCGTGTGTGCTGTGCTCAGTGAGTCGATCTCTCAATTTTGAACTTCAAAACCTTGCCACCATTAACTTATCTATCCATTTAGATATTTTGCCATATCTACACTAGAGCCAATATTTTAAATGTTTATGTATCATATTTTACTTTATAAACATGCAGACTTTCAGGAATAAATATGCTGTTTATGGTATAATTGGACATATAGAAATATTTCTATCCTTCCCGAACTAGTCCAAATACCCCAATTTTAAGCAGTACACCAAAAATTTACATAAGGCACTGAAATGTAAGTAAATTTTATTAAATCTTGGCGTATTTACACAAAAGTAAGCAGCACACCTTTTTACACGATATTTCAGCACATCAAGGTATCCCAATGACAGCAAAACAACGCCTTGCAGAATTAATTCAATCAGATTTAAGAACTCTTACGTTCTCATTGATAGGTGATACACCAAGGATCGCAGAGAGTACGGTAATCACAGTCTGGTTATTAGGTTTGAACCTAACTCCTAAGCAAGTGGTAGAGCTTCAGCCAGCCGTACACAACTCATCCCCGACACTAACAACCGTTTATAAGATTTCTAGTCGATTCAAAGACACAGTGAAGTTACTAAAGATCGAATCTCACGAACTCTACGCAAAAGCCAACCTACTATAAAAATAAGGAAGTAACACAATGTCAGCCGTAACAGTGAACATCCCAGTTCAACCAAAAAATACAAGCCAGCGCATTCTTGACAATCAACTAGATCAAATCCTAGACCTGATTACGCAGAAAAATAAAAGCTTAGGCGATCTCACGAAAGCATTCCCAAAGCTCACAAAGGTTATCCTCGACGCTGCCACAGGTAAGAACAAGGATATTTCAGGAGTCCAATTGAAAGCGGTTCAAATGGCCTTATCAATGGTTACAGATTTAGAAAAATCTATCAAAGACAGTGAGCAGATTGTCTTAGCTCTTGAAGCTGTCAAAGAGGCAGAGAAGGCAACACCGAAAGCGAGTGATAGTAAAACATCTGCAAGCTTACTTCCTAAACTGTAATCGAGAGGTGTACTATGCAAATCCGATTTATAGGTGAACACATCTCACTGTTATACAGGTACTTAACACATATTGGTTATAGCGAGGAAGACGTTCAGGAGAAGGGCGTTTATCGTCCCTTAATCACACTCACATCTTCAGATACTTCTCAAACGATGTTTGACTTCTTACTCACTAAGCATGAAACACTGTTCGAAATCCTTAAAACTGGTGGGTTCAATCATCTGGTGTTTGTGCTACAGCAATTTGTTGAAAATACAAGCTTACCGTTCACCCCTCCAACACAAGAAGAACTCACACAAGCGTTCAATGAAGCTGTGAAGCTATACGACAAAGAGAAGGTTGTGGGATGTGAGATTGTAATGGGTTTTTGGCGAAGTAATTGAGAGATTAACCGCTACGTAAATCATTGAATATATAATAAATTATTAAGTGTAAGGTCGCATTCTACAGAGATAAAATGCGGCGCACATACGTATAATTAACGTTAGGCTTTCGAGGGAATTTCATAAACAATATGTGGCATAAAAAGCGTTAGATCACTTATATTCAACATGAGATTGTGTATAATGCTCGGCATAATAATTAACAATTACTAGAGATTGTCCGCTTGACTACAACAATTTTCCGTAAAAACAATGATCAAGCATGTATTGCAAGTGATAGTCGTGTAACGTGGGTTGATAAGAATCAAGGCTTACCGACGAAGTGGTTTGATTCAATTGATTTCTTGAAAACCATGATGATAGATGGTGTTATGTACGGTTTTGCTGGTACTAACGTGATGTTTAAGCTTTTTTTGCAAAATTACACAACTAAAGCTGATTCTGAGTTTCTACTTGATACAATCGTCCAATTAGCTCAGGTTAATCAAGTTCAGTTTTTTATCATTAGATTTGATGGTACTAATTTGAAGTTGTTCGCCTACTCCCCACCCGGAGATGCTCCAGAGATATTGAGAATATCTACGGACCCAGCTATCGATAAAGGAATGTATGCTATTGGGTCTGGTAAGTATTCTAAAGAATACAAAAAAAACCGTGCGAACAAAAATGCACAAGTACCTATTCGTAAAATTATTACAGCGAACCGTCTAGGCTTAAAGAAAGCTCGTATACTAGACTTGGATAAAAAAGTATCTTCAGGTGTGCTTACACATGAAGAATCTCAGCAAGCTTATTTTGCTTGCCAAAGTAAAGGTGGTGACTTATTCACCGGTGGAGAAGTGAAGATGACAAAAAGTGTAACAAGACAGCAAATGGATGAACAAGTTGCAATTTTGGATCGCATGGATCAGCAAGCGAAAGCTACAGGGGCAGTATGTGCCAGCCCAGTAGACGCAAGCTTAGAAGTGAAACAACTTCATTCCTTAGGGCAATACGCTGTCAGTCCTAATTCAATTGAAGTATCTGAAAAACGTACTGTTTTGTTAGAGAAAATGCAAAGTGTTCTTCATGCTTCTATCTAATCACATATGAGATTTAATCAAGCCGCACTCTTAAGTGCGGCTTTTTGTCTTTGGCATTTGTATTAAGAAGCAGCCTAGCACATATGAGCCTTAAGCCTGTCAATAGACAATAACAACAGCAAAGTTATCTGATATGACGAGGAGCCTATTGGCTCCTTTTTAGTGCCTGTAAGAAAGGTTCTGGCTAGAGATTTCGGTGTGTAACCTCATGTTACTTGTGCATGTAACGCACAGTTACAAGAACACGATCTACGATCTAATAGATTAATAACAATACGATTTTTCTACTTTAAATCTTGCAGTATTCCGCTTTCCTGTTGTAAGATCTCTGTGTTGGCGTAAGAACCCAACACCAATGTTTATCAGCGTAAGAACCTGATAAGCAAACTTTAACGGGGTAAGAGCCGTTGAGGGAAAACTAGAGAAAATACATATCTGATTTCTAATGCTTGCCATATACGGGAAGTGTTTTTCATATACAGGTCGGGCAGGGGTCATAGTACGCCTGTATCTACATGATGTTCTCTCTAGTCGTCAAGTAGCTTTGCAGCTCCTGCCCTCCCTAACGGTTCTTATCTCTAAAAACTAGAGAACAGAACTATGATCATCAAACACCATTCCCAACTAGTGAACGCTTGCGCCAGTGCATGTATTCAACACATATCTCCAGCCGAAAAAGCCGTGTTAGTGTCGTTACTATCACACCTGAACTTATCACATAATAAAGCTTTCCCATCTCAACAAAGACTTGCTTCTATCACTGGATATTGCAGGGCAACAGTTAACCGATCTATCCAGAAGCTAAAGAGCTTAAACCTTATTAAAATTAGTAAGATAGCGCGTATTAACGGGATCGGGTTACGCAATCAATACTCAATCACAAACAAACTATTAACTCTATTGAATGTTGTGTTAAAAGCTGGATTTGGTGTAAAGAGTAGTAAATCAAAAGTACCTGCCACCACTACTACACCACAACACAAAACACCTTCTCAAACCTCCCTGATTGATGCTGCTAACGCTGATTTCGATAAACATTACCAATCTATTGCTGATACAAAAAGGTCAGACATAAGCGTTGTACAAGCACTCAGAGCCACTATTAAACGTGGGAGGGTGTAACCATGTCTAGCAAACAACTACTAATTATTGCACATCAAGTAAGGCAAGCATTCGAGCAACGTACACCATGTAAATTACCTGCATTGAGTAGAGAAGATTTGATTATTCTGTTGGTACTGATACATAACTGATAATTGTATATGTTGGAAAGGTGGGGGAGGAATATCACGCCTCCCCCAATGACAGCAAGCAAAGGTGTCACAACCAGTAATCTAACCCAGCTATAACAATGTTCCAACTTCAAGGGCTGAACATTGCGGGTGAGTGTGCAGTTTAAAAATAATTCAGGCGGCTAATACTTCACCTTATCAATAGCCGTCTTCAATGCCTGTATGTTGGTTAAGTGTGCATAGTGGGCGGTCATGTCACCAAATGTAGAACCGGAAGAGTGACCAGTTATAGCCTTTATAGCAAGGTCATGTACGCCTACTTCTATCAAGCTTGTGTTCATCCTGTGTCGTGCTGAATAGGCTGATAACTGTAGGTCTGCATTATCTGTGTCTGGTAGGTTAATTGCTTCTTTTGCTTGTTTATAAACTAAGGTCAGACTCAAGTTAGTAGGGAATAGTCTTCCGTCTTCACATGATGCTAACCAAGTTTCAAACCCTAGCTCGATTAAACGTTGATGCACTGGGATATTGCGGTTACTGCCTTTAGTTTTTACCTTACCTGCTTTCTCCGATACTCGGATATATAAGATCCCTGTGTCATCATCCCTGAGCACATCTTGTTTGCGCAATTGTTCTACTTCCGCATTTCGGCAACCAGTAAAGATCTGAATTAGTGCAGCCCAATTATCCAGTGTTTTATCAGTGGTATTGTGATAATCAATCAGTTGTCGTGTCTGTGTTAACGTAAAACATCCACGTTTAGTTGTTGCTTCAAGTTTAATGGTGAGTTTTGGGGCTTGTTCGATGTACTCTTGATCAATACAGTATGTGAAAATTGGGCTTAGATGCTTCCATCCATTACGTAAGTTAGCCCCTTGTGTTTCTTCTGGTAGTAGGTTGCCTTCTTCAGCTACTTCAATGAGCTGCTCTACTGTCATCTTATAATATGGACTACCAACCTTTAGATGGGGGAAACTGCACAATTGGTTGAACATACCATTCAAAGTTTTACGAGTAATCTTATCAACTGGTAGCTCCCCAAGATAATGAGTAAACCACTTGTAGAACTTCTCGCGCTCTCGTAGCATCCTAGGGGTAAGCTTCCACGTTTTCCGCCATTCTTCCAACACTTCATTGAAAGTAGGGGCATTATTAACAGGTTCTTTCAATTCGCCCCGTAGCGAATCAGAGTAACGTTCCTGTATTGAATTTGATTTCTGTTTAGATCTGACAATGTCGCTAGATAGAATGGACTCACCCAGTTTCATTACTAAATCTGTAGCCTTTTTTAGTTCTGTAAGCACGATTTGATTTTGTCTGGATGAGTTAATCTCGTGTTTTGTTAGCTGATTTACGAACCATCGTTCAAGGTCTGGTAAAGAGATTTTAGCTAATTCCTCTGAATCATTATCTACCTGATTGCAAAGATTCTTTATTTCATAATATGGCTTAGATGTAGGCTTTAAATCACAACCAGAAAGATAGGGTGTGTGTCCCACTTTATCAGTTAAAAGTGTTTCTATGACGTCACTCAGAGATTCTTTTGTGATTGCCTCTTGACGCAACATCTTATGCCTGATTTGACCAATAATATTTTTAACCAACCGTTTGCAAACCCTTGAGCTATCAGTTCGTAAGCTCTTTTTAAAAACCGTACCACACTTAGGTAATCGGAAATTGAAATAATATATACCACCTCTTTGGATAGTGTGTTGAACCGCCATTGTGTTACACCTTATGTGTTACAGTCATGTGGTACACATCAATATTGAGTAATTTTCCTATCCTTAATCATCAACCCTGTTAACGTATAAAGTTATGTGTCCTAGCTTTGATCCCCAAGGGATTAGGTTGAATTTTGGTGTGGAGAATGGCGCCGATTTAGCTTACATTAACTAAGAAAGTTACGTATAATGTCCGACCGAAAAATCCCACTGAAATGGGTAAATAGCAAAATACAGACCAATCCTGGTCTAGACGTCTGTGAAGACGACACATAGGTAGATAAATGAGCGAAAAGTTACAAAAAGTATTAGCACGTGCTGGTCACGGTTCTCGTCGTGAGATTGAATCGTTAATTAAATCTGGTCGCGTTAGCGTGAACGGTGTAGTCGCTAAGCTTGGTGAAAGACTTGAAGACGAGAGCAGCGTAGTTCGTATCGATGGTCACATTGTCTCTGCAAAGATTCAAGAAGAAGTGATTTGTCGTGTACTTGCGTACTACAAACCTGAGGGTGAACTGTGTACTCGTCACGATCCAGAAGGTCGTCGTACTGTTTTTGATCGTCTGCCAAAAATTCGTGGCTCTCGTTGGATTTCAGTTGGTCGTCTGGATGCGAACACTTCTGGTCTTCTACTTTTCACAACGGATGGTGAACTGGCGAACCGCTTAATGCACCCAAGCCGCCAAGTTGAACGTGAATACCTAGTACGTGTGTTCGGTGAAGTAACTGAACAGAAAGTTCGTAATCTAGTAAAAGGTGTTGAACTGGAAGACGGTTTAGCTCGCTTTGAAGATGTTGTTTACGCGGGTGGTGAAGGCATGAACCACACGTTTTACGTTGTTATCAACGAAGGTCGTAACCGCGAAGTTCGTCGACTATGGGAATCGCAAGAGTGTACCGTTAGTCGTCTGAAACGTGTTCGTTACGGCGACATCTTCTTAGACAAGAAACTGCCTCGTGGCGGTTGGATGGAGCTTGACCTGAAAGAAGTAAACTACTTGCGGGAGCTTGTAGAGCTTCGTCCAGAGAAAGAAACCATGCTTGATCTGAACAAAGACAACACGTCACGCAAACGTGAGCGTGCACGCAGCCAAAAAATTCGTCGCGCAGTTAAGCGCCATGAAGAGCGTGTTAACACGCCAAAAGGTCGCAGCAACAACCCTTCTCGTCGTAAGCCGAAGAAGACTGCTGGTGACCAAGGCGCACGCAACAAGCATCGTTAATCGATAGCAAAACATCAGAAAGGCTTGCCAATTCGGCAAGCCTTTTTCTTATCTGTTACATAACAAAAGGATCTAAAGCCTATATAGAGCAGGGTGCTTTGTATAAACATATATCTCAGCTAGACGAAAACAACAGATAAAAAATACCAGCACTAGGCTGGTATCTTTGTTCATGATGAAGAAACGTTAATCGCGTTTCCAAAGCATATGGCAGAACTTATGTTCAGGGTCTCGGCTGATTAGCATACGAGCAAATACGTCATCAAGAACGTCATTTTCCTCATTTACTAGGCCGATACGAACCTCTGCATATACTTCTTTGTCGATCTCGAAGCCAACATGTTCAACCCAGTCATCACCGGTTTCAACAAGTTCTGCGGCACCACGATCTTCAAATTGCGCAGTAAACAGAATCACGTCAGCAGGCTCTAGGTTATCTGGAGCCATCTCAAGGAAAATGTCGTACGCTGCGTCGATGACGTCGTCGTAAGAAATCAAATCAGACATGCTTATGCTCGGCTCATGTATTTACGTTCAGCTGTGTTAATGATAACACGGTCACCAGTTGCAATGTACTCAGGAACCTGGATGACAAGACCTGAAGCGAAGCGTGCTGGCTTAGTGCGAGCAGATGCAGAAGCACCTTTGATTGAAGGGTCAGTTTCTTCAATCACTAGCTCAACAGAAGATGGTAGTTCAATACCCACTGCAGCACCGTTAACAAGGATAATGTGGATACCTTGTGTATCTTCGTTGATGAACAGCATGTCGTCTTCAACTTCATTGTGCTTGAATGTGTATTGTGAGTAGTCTTCGTTATCCATGAAGATGTGCTCATCGCCGTCAGCGTATGAGTACACAACTGCACGTTTGTTCATTTCTACCGTTTCAACAACGTCATCAGACTTGTAACGCTCATCTACACGTGCGCCCGTGTTTAGATCTGTACAACGCATTTTGTAGATTTTAGCGCCGCCACGACCGCCTGGAGTCGTTACTTCGATGTCTTTAACTAGAAGAGTTTTACCATTAGACTCGATTGCGAAGCCTTTTTTGATTTCACTTGCCTTTGGCATTGTATATTCCTATTCATACTTATTAAGCAAAACTCGGTGATTATAGCGCTAAGTTAGCCGCCTAGCATTAAAATTCATTGCAGAAATTTGTTGTTACTCCCATGACTAAACACCTGAATGGACTTGATTCAGTGAGTCGGCTAAGAGAACATATAGTCCAACTTCTTGAACCATCTGAGAACACGTTTTAAGTCATGTCTCTGCCTGTTATCGATCCTAAACAACCATTTCAACCAGAGTTTGCGCCTTTAATTAGGGAAGTCATCGCTTGTCTCAAAGGTGGACTGGGGCAAAACTTACACAGCGTTTATGTATACGGTAGTGTTGCTCGTAAAACAGCGATCGTTGGGAGGTCGAACTTAGACCTGGTTGTCGTTACTCAATCATCCTTTGAGCACAATCTCGCGACTTTGCTCAACACAATTAAGTGGCGTGCGCAGCAGAGTTACCCTCACGTGAATGGTGTATCGGTCCGTACAGCCTTAGTGAGCGAAGTAGCTAATTTAGACAGTATTTTCACTTGGGGTTTTATGCTTAAGCATTGCTGTGTCTGTGTTTATGGTGATGATCTAGCAGACTGTTTTGGTGATTACGTCCCAAGTTGGGAAATTGCTAAGCACTGGAATATGGATGTGGAAGATTGGATTACGGTGTATCGCAAAAAAATCGTACAAGCGAAGACGATAGAAGAGCAGGTGGCCGCCCAGCGCGTGATTGCAAAAAAGTTACTAAGAGCGTCATACTCTTTGGTGATGTATCGAGATAAACGTTGGTTTGATGACCCTATACAATGTGGCAAGGTATTCTTAACTTATCATCCTGAAAAGCAGCTTGAGATCGAGCGGCTAGAAATTTTACTTTCTGGCCGGGGTATTCCCAAGCGTTCTGTTATCGGGCTAATTGATGCGTTTGGTGATTGGTTAGTCAAACAGTACCAGAAAACAGAGTTTCGTATCGGCTAAAACAACCCCATTTGTGGCGCTGAAAGCCTGTCAAAGTCCGTCCCAATGAAAGGGAGAATCGCATCCGCAACGGGTTTGAGTTGTTTATCAATGTAATGTTGATAATCAATCGGGCTATTGAGGTACTCATAAGGTTCAGGGCCGTTCACGGTAATAATGTATTCAATTCGCCCTTTGTTTTGATACTGTAATGGGCGGCCAAGCTTGGCATTTATCTCATCGGCTAAACGAGCTGCACGCACTTGTGGCGGGACGTTCTTCTGATACTCATGCAGTTTTCTTCGCAGTCGCTTTTGATACACCAACTGTTCATCAAATTCACCGTTGTTAGTTTTCTCAACCATCTCTCGGACATAGTCGCTTGGATCTTCACCATGGAAAATCATGCTATAGAGTGTATTTTGAAATTTCTGTGCTAACGAGGTCCAGTCAGTACGGGCACTTTCTAACCCTTTAAATACAATCCGTTCTTGCTCTCCTTCACCGATTAAACCCGCATAGCGCTTTTTCGAGCCAGTTTCTGCGCCACGAATCGTTGGCATAAGGAATCTGCGATAATGGGTTTCATACTCGATTTCCAACATAGATGTTAGGTTGTACTCAGAACGCAGGTGTTCTTGCCACCAAGAGTTGATGTAATCAACTAATTGATTTCCAACAGCGTCAGCTTCTACTTGACTGTATGGTCGATTCAACGACACGAATGTGGAATCCGTATCGCCGTAAATCACTTGATATCCTTGCTCCTCAATCAGCACCTTAGTTTGCTTCATGATTTCATGTCCGCGCATGGTAATACTAGAAGCTAACCGAGTATCAAAGAAACGACATCCCGATGAGCCCAGTACGCCATAAAAGGAGTTCATGATGATTTTGATTGCCTGAGAAAAAGCTTTTTCATTGTTCTTCTTTGCCACATCACGTGCTGCCCAAAGCTTTTCAATCATTTCTGGTAAAAAGTGTTTCGTACGATGGAACTGCCCACCGCGAAAGCCAGGTACAGCCTGATTTTCTTCTTTTCCAATATCGAGCAATAACCCCTCAACTAAACCCATAGGATCAATCAAGAAAGAGCGAATAATCGATGGATATAGACTCTTAAAATCCAATACTAAAACAGAATCATATAGGTTAGGGATGGAGTCCATCACGTAACCGCCGGGGCTGGCAATCCAATTTTCAGGGTGTAGGTTCGGAGCAACGTAGCCTGCTCGGTGTATCTGAGGCATGTATAGGTTTGTGAATGCTGCAACCGAACCGCCGACACGATCCAGTTCGACACCAGTGAGACGAGAGCGCTCTATTGCAAAGTCGAGCAGGTGAGTGTGATTGAAAATCTTATTCACTAACACGCAGTCTTGTAAATTATATTTAGCCAGCGATGGTTTGTCGGAGCGGTACATACGATTGATCTCATCCATGCGGTCATGAACGTTGTGGATTTCTTTCCCTTCCCCTAAGAGTTCTTGAGATACAGACTCTAATGACCAAGACCGAAAGTGATAAGTCGCCGTTTTTAACGTATCGATACCGTCCATTACAACTCGCCCTGGAATGGAAATAAACCCTTGTTGGCTTTGAGATGAACTTCTGAAAAAGCTGGCTTGGTCTGCTCTACCAAGCATTAGCTTCATGTTGTGCCATTCTGCTCGTTTGTGTAGTAGACGAAAGTCAAAATCAATGACGTTCCAACCGACAATGACATCGGGGTCGAATTGTTTAAACCAAACGATGAGTGCTTCTAGAAGCGCTTTTTCATCCTTAACCCATTGTATCGGTGTCTCCGAAGGTTCTGGTTCTCCGATCATGATAACGCGGGAATCCATGACGCTGTCTAATCCGATTGAGTAAAGAATGCCTTTCTCAGAGCATTCTAGATCTAGCGAGACAACGTTTAACTTCGGCTCATATTGCCCCGAACGGCATTTTGCGCTCTGGACGCGTTGGTAGCCATTGGTGCGAGTCACATTGCCTGTAAACTCGATACTGCCTTTGATAAAACGCTCCATTAGGTAGCGATCGGCGAGGCGAATATCACTTTCATACGTAGTGATATCTTTTTGAGCGAATGTGTCTTTGAGTGCGAGAGCGTCTCTGGTTACATTGGTATAGCAGGCAGCAAGAGGCGTATGTTCAAACGTTTTGAGATCCAAAAGGCGGATGTCGACGAATATGTTTTTTTCTCGTGCGAGTGTCTTTGCTTGCTCTGAGTGTTTCTGAGCGATGAAAAATACTGGCTTCTCACCATTAATAAGTAACTGAGTAGGACCTGCTTCTGTCGAAAGCCACAACTCGATTTGAGTTTGACCTTTGATGTCTCGTGCCTGTCGAGTAAGCAGAAAGCCTTGTTGGATATTCAAATGTGAGAAACCTTAGAAAACTTGAAGAACGTTAGTTTAACACTAAGAACTGTAAAAATAACCAGTAAAGAAAGCGTCTCAAATTTTTGCTGGAATTAGTGATTACAAGTTAGTCTTTGGTGCAAGAGGGACAGTGTCATTTTAAGTTATAGCGTGTTTCTCTGGGCAATATGAAACCTAGTTACTTGATTTATTGTACTTAATGTTGTTAATTGTCTTTTCTTAGATTTCGGTTCTGCTCATCACGCTCTAAAATAATAGAGTGGTTTATGAATAAGTTCTTGCTAAAGTTTGCGTTTCAGCACATATTCATAGAAAGCAATTTTTTGTCGATTACGTTAGTATATAGGCAGTCATACTGATATCCACATTTAACAAATAATGGTTATGTGGGTGCAGAACCAATACAAAGTGTGGAGATACAAGTTTGATAAATGTTTTCCTTGTAGATGATCACGAGCTGGTTCGCACAGGGATACGACGTATTATTGAAGACGTCCGTGGAATGAACGTAGCAGGAGAAGCTGACAGCGGTGAAGATGCAGTAAAATGGTGTCGCAGTAATCATGCTGACGTCGTTTTAATGGACATGAACATGCCAGGAATTGGCGGCTTGGAAGCCACTAAAAAAATTCTTCGCGTGAATCCTGATGTGAAAATCATCGTACTTACCGTTCATACAGAAAACCCGTTTCCAACCAAGGTGATGCAGGCAGGTGCGTCTGGTTATTTAACCAAAGGTGCTGGCCCTGACGAAATGGTGAATGCGATTCGTGTAGTTAATAGTGGGCAGCGTTACATCTCGCCAGAGATTGCGCAGCAGATGGCATTGAGTCAATTTTCTCCAGCCTCTGAGAACCCTTTTAAAGACTTATCCGAACGTGAATTGCAGATCATGCTTATGATCACCAAAGGCCAAAAGGTAACGGATATTTCTGAGCAACTTAATTTAAGTCCAAAGACAGTCAACAGCTATCGCTACCGACTCTTTAGTAAATTGGACATTAATGGTGACGTTGAGTTAACTCACTTAGCGATTCGCCACGGAATGCTGGACACCGAGACCCTTTAGCGTGAATCCTCCTTTCGATTCGGCTTCCTTTCTCAAGACAGTAACTCATCAGCCCGGCGTTTACAGAATGTACAACGCCGAAGCTGTTGTAATCTACGTAGGTAAAGCCAAAGACCTTAAAAAGCGCCTTTCAAGCTACTTTCGAAAAAAAGTAGACAGTGAGAAAACTCGCGCGCTTGTCAGTAATATCGCCAAAATAGACGTCACGGTGACTCACACTGAGACAGAAGCGCTGATCCTAGAGCATAACTACATCAAGCAGTATTTGCCGAAATACAATGTGTTGCTGCGAGATGATAAGTCTTACCCTTATATCTTTATTAGCGGTCATAAGCACCCACGGCTTTCTATCCACCGTGGTGCCAAGAAGCGCAAAGGTGAATATTTTGGCCCCTACCCAGATTCTGGTGCAGTAAGAGAAACATTGCATTTGCTGCAAAAGATATTTCCTGTGCGCCAGTGTGAAGACACTGTCTATTCCAACCGAACGCGCCCATGTTTGATGTACCAAATTGGTCGTTGTGCAGGACCATGCGTTAATACCATCATTTCTGATGAAGAATATGCAGAGTTGGTTGGCTTTGTGCGCATGTTTTTGCAAGGCAAAGATCAGCAAGTACTCAAACAGTTGATTGAGAAAATGGAAGTTGCCAGTCAGCAATTGCGCTTTGAAGATGCCGCTAAATTTCGCGATCAAATCCAAGCGATTAGGCGTGTTCAAGAGCAGCAGTACGTCTCAGAAGACAGCATGGATGATATGGATGTACTCGGGTTTGCTCAGGAGAATGGTATCGCGTGTATCCATATCCTGATGATACGCCAAGGCAAAGTGCTTGGTAGCCGTAGCCATTTTCCGAAAATCCCACAAAATACAAGCCAGCAGGAAGTGTTCGATAGTTTTCTGACTCAATACTATTTGAGCCATAACGAAGCACGTACAATTCCTTCTCGTATTATTTTGAATCAAGAGTTGGCAGAAGATATTGCGCCAATACAGAAAGCGTTAAGTGAAGTGGCAGGCCGTAAGGTTCATTTTCATACGTCGCCAACTGGCTCTCGAGCAAGGTATCTCAAGCTTTCGAACACGAATGCACTAACGGCGATTACCACCAAAATCAATCACAAGATGACGATTAATCAGCGTTTTCATGCGCTTCGCGAAACATTGAAGTTGGAGTCTATAGCTCGAATGGAATGTTTTGATATCTCCCATACGATGGGGGAAAGCACGATTGCGTCATGTGTGGTGTTCAACAACGAAGGCCCCGTAAAGCAAGAGTATCGTCGCTACAACATTACTGGGATTACCGGTGGTGATGATTACGCAGCAATGGGACAAGCGTTGGAGCGCCGTTATTCGAAGCAATTGGACGTAGAGAAAATTCCCGACATCATCTTTATCGATGGCGGTAAAGGTCAGTTAAATCGTGCGCATGACATCATTTCGCAATATTGGGGGGATTGGCCAAAGCGTCCCATCATGATTGGTATTGCAAAAGGCGTTACTCGCAAACCAGGTTTAGAAACGCTGATTACAGTCGATGGGGAGGAGTTTCATTTACCAAGCGATGCTCCTGCGCTGCACCTTATCCAACATATTCGTGATGAAAGCCATAACCATGCTATAGCGGGGCACCGTGCTAAGCGAGGTAAAACCAGACGTACGAGTGCACTCGAAGGGATTGAGGGAATCGGCCCTAAACGACGTCAGGCGTTACTCAAGTACATGGGTGGGTTACAAGAACTTAAACGTGCAAGTGTCGAAGAAATCGCCAAAGTACCGGGAATAAGTCACTCTTTAGCAGAAATTATTTTCCAAGCATTGAAACAATAAGGAAAATCGCGCAACATTAAGCCGCAATGTGTAAGAGAATAATAAAATGCGTTTGAATATCCCGAACATTCTGTCTCTTCTTAGACTGTTCCTAATCCCTGTTTTTGTGGTTGTCTTTTATCTACCTTATTCATGGGCACCGTTTGCAGCAGCAATGGTGTTTTGGGTAGCGGGTTTTACTGACTGGCTTGACGGCATGTTGGCCCGTAAACTTGGCCAAACTTCTCGTTTTGGCGCGTTTATTGATCCTGTCGCTGATAAAGTGCTAGTGGCAACGGCATTGATTCTAATCACGGAACATTATCATTCAATTTGGGTGACCATTCCTGCGGTAACGATGATTGCGCGAGAAATCATTATCTCAGCATTGCGAGAATGGATGGCTGAAATCGGTAAGCGAGCAAGTGTTGCGGTATCTTGGGTTGGCAAAGTAAAAACTGTTTCGCAAATGTTCGCCTTATGGGTGTTGATATGGCGTTACGATGAATGGATGGTTTGGCTAGGCTTTGCGGCCTTGTATGTGGCAACTTTCTTGACATATTGGTCAATGATTCAATATTTGGCTGCTGCGAAAGACGATCTGTTGAATGAAGAGCACCATTAAATTCTGATGTTAGAAAGCAGGCTTAATAGCCTGCTTTTTTGTATCTAAGACAATCTACAGCATTTTTTGGCTTCTCTCGCTTTTCAATGCTTGCTAACGGCCATGTTTGCAATTTGTATCTGGGGCTTTTGCTTCGATAGAGTTCTATTTGTGATCTAAGTCTTGTTTTTGTCCTTGGAGAGTCTTAGAGAGGCGAGTCTTCTGATTATTAATACTTCAATGCACGCAACGCACGGCCAGCAGTGTAAGGCGTAGCCAAAGTTTTATGATAAACAAGTGTATTTAAGCGATTTTTAGTATTAAAACTAAGCAATCCATCGTCTTTCGCACAAATTCTAGTCAAACGATTTAAAAAAATAAAAATAGTGTTGACTCGATCGCTCGAATCCGTAGAATGCATCCCGTACCCAAGAGAGCACGGCTCGAAAGGGTGGTGAAAAAGCTTAGCTTTATTCACAAATGAGGCGCCTTGGCAGAGTGGCTATGCAGCGGATTGCAAATCCGTGGACCTCGGTTCGACTCCGGGAGGCGCCTCCATTATTCTTTTGAGAGTGAATGGCTTTCGAGAATAAATGCGACACTAGCTCAGTTGGTAGAGCGCAACCTTGCCAAGGTTGAGGTCACGAGTTCGAACCTCGTGTGTCGCTCCAAATTTTATTGATATGGCATTTAGCGGTATCAGATGGTGTTTTACTTTTCTGTAAAGGCATCACAAAGAATATTTGTGTGCCCTGGTGGTGGAATTGGTAGACACAAGGGATTTAAAATCCCTCGACGTTCGCGTTGTGCCGGTTCAAGTCCGGCCCGGGGCACCATCTCATATTAAATGCGACACTAGCTCAGTTGGTAGAGCGCAACCTTGCCAAGGTTGAGGTCACGAGTTCGAACCTCGTGTGTCGCTCCAGATTTAAGGCCTAACATGAAAATGTTAGGCCTTTTTCGTATTTTTTGAAAATCTCAAACTTCTTTTCTGTCACAGGCTTCGTTAAGTAACGAACCCTTTGTCTCATTGACTCAAGTGATTGTTCATTCTGCCATTGCAAAGCATCTTAGCCATTCCTACTAGTCTATGTTTAAACCATCACTTGTGGAGAATAACTACTCTTGATCCAGGCAAAGCTGTGACGAGAATGCTATCTTTTTAAATGTTCCGGATATAGAAAGGAATGTTTTACGATTAAGCAGCACAACCTTAAACCTCTGTTAGATGAGGTGATGATATCTCAAGAATATTTGTTTAAATAACAGCTATTTGAGAGAAGCAGAAAAGCATAGCTCATGAATATGAACATGTGAGTTGCAATGGGGTATGTTTTGTTGTGATTTACATCACTGTTACTAATATGAAAAATCGTTGCCAGAAGATTTTATTTTGTGATAAATTCGCGCGCAATCTCGGAGCGTAATTAACAACGTTTGATCTCTGGGGGATACGCGTAGTGACCATTCAAGCTGATTGTGACACTGCGTAGGGTAGGTATCGGCAAAGCCTTTTGTCGATAGACGGGATACTAATGCTGTAAACGCGGCATATTAATGGGAAACCCAACATTGAAACCTTTGAATAAACACACACTAATCAGCTTCATACTGCCGAAATGTCCTGTTTTACAAAACGGGTGCATTACAGAACCTTGATTAATCCCTTTTACATATAAAGCCGCGAGTATCGTGGCGGATGATCTGTATTTGTCATTTATGCACTGACAAATGCGGAGGGGTATTCACACCTCCTGTAATTTCATTCTAATGATTATTAATACAGGATACAGAATTATTATAATTCAAGGGATTATGTAGTATGAGCACTGCCTTTGAAGTCGATAGCAATATCGCAAACATTTTTTCGTCTCAGGTTCCTATCGTTGAGGGAACGTATGACTTAACGCCAGATCAAGTATTGATTGATCAGGCTGAGCATGAATCTGAAGTACGTTCTTATCCACGTCGTTTGCCGATCGCAATTAAACAAGCCTTTGGGTGCTTGGTTGAAGATACGCGTGGACAGATCTTTCTAGACTGCCTTGCGGGGGCAGGCACTCTAGCTTTGGGGTATAACCATCCTGAAATAAACCAAGCGCTGAAAGAACAATTAGATTCAGGACTGCCATATCAGACGCTAGATATTGCAACATCAGCAAAAACGACGTTTATTCAATCCGTTAAGTCTTTTCTTCCTCAAGAGTTAAGCGAGAACAGCGTTATCCAATTTTGTGGCCCGTCTGGAGCTGATGCGGTTGAAGCTGCTATCAAGCTCGCGAAACAGACTACCGGTCGCAACACTATGTTTGCCTTCCGTGGCGCATACCATGGTATGACTAATGGTACGATGGGGATGATGGGTAACTTAGGCACGAAAGCTCGTCGAACTGGTTTGATGTCGGATGTGCACTTTATGCCTTTCCCATACAACCTGCGTTGTCCTTTTGGGCTTGGCGGTGATGAAGGTGCGAAAGCAAGTATTCGCTATATCGATCGTCTTTTAAACGATGATGAGTCAGGCATTATGAAGCCTGCCGCGATTATCGTGGAGCCAGTGCAAGGTGAGGGTGGTGTTGTTCCTGCGCCAGCATTCTGGCTACGAGAGTTACGTCGTATTTGTGATGAACACGGTATCTTACTGATCTTCGATGAGATCCAGTGTGGTGTTGGTAAAACTGGCTACAATTTCGCGTTCGAAGAGTCGGGCATTGTTCCAGATATTCTGTGTTTATCAAAAGCAATTGGTGGTGGCTTACCAATGTCGCTATTGGTTATCAACAAGCAACATGATACATGGAAGCCGGGCGAGCACACAGGTACATTTCGTGGTAACCAGCTAGCTATGGTCTCTGGTGCGAAAGCATTAGAAATTATCCAGCGTGATAATCTTGTTGAGCATGCCAATATTGCGGGTCAGTACTTGCGCTACGGCCTTGAAAGTATTCAAAAGCGTGTGAACTGTATCGCAGAGGTTCGTGGCAAAGGTTTGATGCTAGGCGTGGAGATTAAAAATCCAGACGGTGAGCTCAATAAATTTGGTGAACCTCAAGCGGATAGTGAACTCACACTTTCTATTCAACGCGCAGCACTCGAGCGTGGTTTGATCGTTGAGAAAGGTGGACGCGAAGGCGCAGTAATTCGTTTCCTTCCTCCTCTTATCATCTCGTTTGAGCAAATCGACTTTGCTTTACGTGTATTTGAAGACGCGATTTTAGCCGCTGGCGGTAGTCACATCGAAACTCAGCCACAAGATGAATGGAAGAAGCATTTCATCCACACTGGAGAGATGGGCAGCAATGAATTTGCTTCGGTGATGAATCACACGACTACGGCAATGAAGTCAGTGTTTGAACAAGTGACTGCACCGTATTCAGGTATGGATCCAAAAGCATTGGAAGCAGCGATTCACGACGTTGATCTTGATAATGGAAATGCGCCTCTTAAAACCGTTATCGACGATGCTGCTGAGCTGGTCGCGAAAAACGCAATTTTTACTCAACATCCAGATTGTATTGCTCACCTACATACTCCACCGTTGATGCCAGCGATTGCGGCAGAGGCAATGATTGCGGCTTTGAACCAGTCGATGGACTCATGGGATCAAGCTTCATCAGCGACTTATGTTGAACAGAAAGTTGTGAACTGGCTATGCGATAAATATGAGTTAGGTGAAAAAGCGGACGGTATCTTCACGAGCGGCGGCACGCAAAGTAACCAAATGGGTTTGATGCTTGCGCGAGATTGGATTGCTGACAAACTCAGTGCACACTCAATTCAAAAGCTTGGCCTTCCTGAATACGCAGACAAGCTACGTATTGTATGTTCGAAAAAATCCCACTTCACGGTTCAAAAATCAGCGTCTTGGATGGGGTTGGGTGAAAAAGCGGTCATGACTGTCGATGCTAATGCCGATGGAACGATGGATGTCACTAAATTAGACGAAGTTCTCAATCAGGCCAAAGCAGAAGGTTTGATCCCATTTGCCATTGTTGGTACAGCGGGTACAACGGACCACGGTGCTATTGATGACTTAGACTTTATCGCCGATATGGCAGCGAGACATGACATGTGGATGCACGTCGACGGTGCATACGGTGGAGCTCTGATTCTAAGTAGCCAAAAAGCGCGTCTGAAAGGTTGTGAGCGTGCACATTCCATCAGCGTAGACTTCCATAAGCTGTTTTACCAAACCATCAGTTGTGGTGCGCTATTGGTAAATGACAAGTCTAACTTTAAATTCCTGCTTCACCATGCAGACTATTTGAACCGCGAACACGACGAACTACCGAACTTGGTGGATAAGTCTATTGCGACAACTAAGCGTTTTGATGCGCTCAAAGTGTTTATGACGATGCAAAGCGTAGGGCCAAAAGCCCTAGGCGATATGTATGATCATTTGCTTGAACAGACGCTTGAAGTGGCGGACATGATTCGAGATAACAAACACTTTGAGTTGTTGGCTGAACCATCACTATCTACGGTTCTGTTCCGCGCGACACATGAATCAGCGGATCTTGATGAACTGAACAAAACGTTGCGCTTAGAAGCGTTAACACGCGGTATCGCGGTATTGGGTGAAACCATTGTCGACGATAAAACTGCATTGAAATTTACGATTTTGAACCCGTGTCTGACGACAGCGGACTTTGAATCTTTGCTCTCAAAAATCAATACGCTAGCGGCAGAGCTAGTTTAACAAAGGTAACGGAAAACTATGGCAATTCTACAGATTGGTGCAGGCGGCGTTGGCTGGGTAGTTGCACATAAAGCAGCACAAAACAACGACGTTCTGGGTGATATCACAATCGCATCACGTACCGTAGGTAAGTGTGAGAAAATCATCGAATCGATTCAGAAGAAAAACAATCTGAAAGATTCAACTAAGAAATTAGAAGCGCGAGCGGTAAACGCGGACGACGTAGATTCTTTAGTTGCTTTAATTAAAGAAGTACAACCTGACTTAGTGATCAACGCAGGTCCTCCTTGGGTGAACATGTCTATTATGGAAGCATGTTACCAAGCTAAAGTGTCATACCTTGATACATCTGTTGCGGTTGACTTGTGCTCTGAAGGCCAACAAGTACCTCAAGCTTACGATTGGCAGTGGGGCTACCGTGAGAAGTTTGAAGAAGCGGGCATTACAGGTATTCTTGGTGCTGGTTTCGATCCGGGCGTAGTATCGGTGTTTGCCGCATACGCAGTGAAGCATCTGTTCGATGAAATCGATACTATCGACGTAATGGATGTAAACGCAGGCGACCACGGTAAGAAGTTCGCAACTAACTTTGATCCAGAAACGAACATGCTTGAGATTCAAGGCGATTCGTTCTACTGGGAAAACGGCGAGTGGAAACAAGTACCTTGTCACTCACGTATGCTTGAGTTCGAATTCCCGAATTGTGGTTCACACAAAGTGTACTCAATGGCGCACGACGAAGTTCGATCTATGCAAGAGTTCATCCCGGCGAAACGCATCGAATTCTGGATGGGCTTTGGTGACCGTTACCTAAACTACTTCAATGTGATGCGCGACATCGGTCTACTCAGCCCAGATCCACTAACGCTTCACGACGGTACGGTTGTTCAACCTTTGCACGTGCTAAAAGCACTACTACCAGATCCAACATCTCTCGCACCAGGCTACACTGGCCTAACGTGTATCGGTACTTGGGTTCAAGGTAAGAAAGATGGTAAAGAGCGCAGTGTATTTATTTACAACAACGCTGATCACGAAGTCGCATACGAAGATGTTGAACACCAAGCTATCTCATACACCACTGGCGTACCTGCGATCACTGCTGCTTTGCAGTTCTTCCGTGGCAAATGGGCAGACAAAGGCGTGTTCAACATGGAGCAGCTAGATCCTGACCCATTCCTAGAAACCATGCCATCTATTGGTCTAGATTGGCATGTTCAAGAACTGGAGCCAGGACAACCTGTTATCCATAAATTGAAGTAAGAATTTAGCGACTCTTATTTGTACGTTTAAGCCGATGCACTTGCGTCGGCTTTGTTCGATTTTATAGTGTCTTTGCTAAGGCGAAGGGACGTAAGGTATCAAAATGCAACAAAACGAACTAAAAACGCCATACTTCATGATCAATGAAGACAAGCTGATTGAGAATCTAGAGAAAGCAAAACAGCTAAAAGACATCTCTGGTGTGAAGCTTGTATTAGCACTGAAGTGCTTCTCAACATGGGGTGTATTCGACATCATCAAGCCTTACCTAGACGGAACAACAAGTTCTGGCCCGTTTGAAGTGAAGCTTGGCTACGAAACGTTCGGTGGTGAGACACACGCATACAGTGTGGGTTACAGCGAAGATGACGTTCGCGATGTGGCGGACATCTGTGACAAGATGATCTTTAACTCTCAGTCACAGCTAGCGGCTTATCGTCATATTGTCGAAGGTAAAGCATCGATTGGCTTGCGCCTAAACCCAGGTGTGAGCTATGCAGGGCAAGACTTAGCAAACCCAGCGCGTCAATTCTCTCGTCTTGGGGTTCAGGCTGATCACATCAAACCGGAAATTTTTGATGGTATTGATGGCGTAATGTTCCACATGAACTGTGAGAACAAAGACGTAGATGCGTTTATCGGCTTACTCGATGCTATTTCAGATCAGTTTGGCGAGTACCTAGATAAGCTGGACTGGGTGAGCATGGGCGGCGGCGTGTTCTTCACATGGCCGGGGTACGATATCGAGAAGTTGGGGTTAGCACTTAAAGCGTTCTCAGAGAAACACGGCGTACAAATGTATTTAGAGCCGGGTGAAGCGATAATTACTAAGACCACTGATCTCGTTGTAACAGTGGTTGATATTGTAGAGAACGTAAAGAAGACGGCGATTGTCGATTCAGCCACAGAAGCTCACCGCTTAGATACGTTGATCTACAATGAGCCAGCGTCAATTCTTGAAGCATCTGAAAATGGTGAACATGAGTATGTGATCGGCTCGTGTTCTTGTTTGGCTGGTGACCAGTTCTGCGTAGCGAACTTCGAACAGCCTCTAGAGATAGGACAGCGTCTACATATTCTAGATAGTGCCGGTTACACCATGGTGAAACTGAACTGGTTTAACGGTCTACGTATGCCGTCGGTTTACTGTGAACGCTCGAATGGTGACATTCAAAAACTGAATGAATTTGACTACTCTGATTTCAAACGTTCACTGTCTCAGTGGTCAGTGAAATAAAACGTATTGAGTATTAGAACGACAAAGAGCAGCTGAATTGCTGCTCTTTTTATTGGGGAAGCGTTAAAGGTATGCAGTTAGCTTTCTACAATTACACGAGTGTCTTCACTCAGAGATTCTAATTCATTGGCTATGTCTTCAATTTCTAGCTCGCTAGGTAGTTTTATCGCCATTTTAGCGCTGAATAAGCTAGAGCTTACCCCTCCGCCTCCAGCAATGAATACACGCTGACAATCCATATCTAAAATTGAGATACCTTGATTATCGAGAACGTGAGTAATTTCATTCACAATACCCGCTCTATCGTTGGCATCTAAACGAAGTTGGAAGATAGTGTCTTCACGATATGAATGAGGTTCAGAGTCGACGAACCTAACAACAAGAGTCTGACAAGAAGAGAACGCCTGTTTAACGATGTCGGCATTTTCTCTTGGAAGCTCTACTTTGATGACACCTGCAACTTGGTCTTCGATAAAGTTTACTTTGCTGATCAGCCATTTCCCGCCGTTTTCGTGTGTGATTGCAGCGAGCTCTTTAATCGTGGCGGGTGACGCTTGTCCGACAAAATTAACAATAAATACGGTGTTCATAATGTCCCCTCCTGGAATCAAGGTTTGGACGCAGTACGAATAAACGTGCTACTTAAGTTATTGGAATAAATCCTTTTATTTAGTGTAGGTGCTAAGGGCGGGTAAGGTTTGATGAAAGTCAATTTTTAACACTAATTCGTGATGCAAATAATTAAAACAATGTTCAGAGCACAAAAAAGCAGCCATCGTAAGGCTGCTTTTTACCGAGTATCAACTTAGGATTAGAACGTTACTTTTAACTCGACACCATAAAATTGACTGTCGTAGTTTGCGCCTGCGTCCATGGCGAATTTTGCAACATCTTGGTTTCCAAACCAAGGTGATGAATTGAATTGTAGTTCTGCACTACCGCCCCATGCATCAGTTACCCAATAATGAATATGTCCAACAGGGTTTAAGAAGAAGAGCGAAACATCACCTGCGGTTTCAGAGCCCATAACTTCGCCGCCGTTTGCAATAATGTCTTGCTCAGCCGTTAACATCATTTCACCAACAACAGCACCAAAGAATGGTGTGATAAAAATATCCTGCCAAGATGGTACTTCTGCGAACGCCTCCACGCCATACTCCCAAAAGAACGTCGACATAGTTGCGGAGTACAAAAACGACTGAAATTCATTATAGCCAGCATGACGTGCTGCCGTGTAGTAAACGCCGCCAAAATATGGGTGCATGATGTAATTGAGAACATGTTCATCACGATCCCAAACGGGGCCGTCAGAGACATTATCTTTCCACTTTTGCCCCAACTTACTCATGTCTCGGTCTTCTTCGTCCCATTTGGTGATACTTTCTGGAAGAAAAGTCATCATGCCTACGGTCGCGATACTGAGACCTAGAATGGTGTAGGTTTGACCCATCAGATAATCCCAGTCTTTATCTTGAGGGATGATGAGATGTTTAGGCTGAAGCCCTGCGTCAAGGTTTAGCGAATCATCATTATTCTGTTCATACATAACACCGCGATTTTGAGCCTCGAAGGTGTACAGAGTCGTCGTTTCGCAGTAACCTGACAAGCAATCAGGTGTGTAAGAAAACTCTGTATGACGGCTTAGGTCATAGTGACTTGCTTGCGCAAGCGCTGACGAAGCCAAGCAAAGGCCTGTTAGAGTCGTCTTGAACATGGATGATTTTGACACAAAGGTCTCCGAGTTAATGGTGTATGTTCGGGCTCGTAATTATCCCTCAAAACATCAATCATTTAAACACTTGACCCTTATTTAGTCCCAACAAACCTCGGCGAGATTTGTCCAAATAAAAAGAAAAATAAGCGCTATAACGAAAATAGGATTGTGCTTACGTTCAGGAGTCAGTTGTGAAAATAGCAATGCTTAGTACTGGTGAGGAAGTCCTCCACGGTGATATTGTTGATACTAATGCGGCATGGTTGTCTAGCCTGTTTTATCAACATGGATTTGGCTTAACAAAGCGCTCTACGGTTGGTGATAGCCTATCGAGTTTGGTTGAAGAGTTTTTAATGCTCAGCTTTAACAACGATGTGGTTATTGTTAATGGTGGTTTAGGCCCTACAACGGATGACATGAGTGCTGCCGCCGCCGCGAGAGCCGCCGATTGTAAACTGGTGCTATTCAAAGAGTGGTTGCAGCATCTAGAAAGTTTGTATGCTCGACGTGGCATCCCTATGCCGGACAGTAATTTAAAGCAAGCAATGCTGCCAGAAACGGCAGAGATATTGGACAACCCGATAGGCACTGCTTGCGGTTTCAAAATGCTGATTAATGATGCCATTTTTTATTTCACACCGGGTGTACCAAGTGAATTTAAGCTCATGGCAGAGACGCAAATTCTTCCCGATCTGAGAAGAGTGTTTCCCGATGTGCAAGGTTCATGTTGTAGCCGAATCTACACGTTTGGTCTGTCTGAATCCGGTATTTCAGATAAGCTAGATCAGCTAAAACTTCCTCAAGGCTATGAGCTAGGGTATCGCTCTTACTTGCCTTTTATTGAAGTGAAACTTTTTGGTCCTTCAGATCAGCTTGAACAGCGTTTGAAACTCGTACAGATAATTAATAAACACCTTGAGAGTAATACCGTTAGTATTGATTTACCTATGGTTGAAAATGTCGGCCAGTTGTTGGTCGATAAAGGACTAACAGTGTCGACCTCCGAAAAAAGTAGCAGGGGATACTTAACGTACTGGCTAAACAGTGATGAAAACGCTGAAAAGCAACTAGGGCATGGTTGGGTACTACCGAGCCTGACTCAGGCGATGGGCAACAGCGGAGATCCATTAGCAGAAACGTTTGCTCTGGCTGGTGCTACGCGAGAGAAGTGTGGGACGGATTTATCACTCGTCACTGGCCATATTGAAGAGGGCGTTTTTTCCGTCGCTTTATCGACACCGTCAGGCGAGTGGGGAGCATTATATAAACTCTCGAAAAAGTATCAGCGCAATGATCAAGTTAAAGTGATCAGCACGGCAGCACTAGACTTGTTGCGTCGCTACCTAGAACGTAAACCGATGTTTGCGCATTATGCATTTTTAGAGAAAGTTAAAGAGATGCACCTCCCGAGCAGTGCTTTATAACCAAAGCTCTCTACAGTAGTCTGAGAGACAAAACACAGAGACAAAAAAGCCAAGGTGATTACCTTGGCTTTTGCATTTTATACCGTCGAGTCAACGTTATGCGCGCTGCTTTTCTTTCATCGCGTAGTTAACGCCACTAAGTGACAAATCTGATTTTGCTTTACAGATACAAGGTAATATTTCATCACTTTGTGTGTAAGCCATGGCAAAACCAACATACTCCACTTCACCAGACTCCAATTTGCAGCGACAGGCGCCGCAGTGCCCATCACGGCAGTTGTATTCTGGTAATAGGCCAGCTTGCTCCATTGTTTCCAAAATCGTATTGGAAGGGTTGGATTCAATGCTGATCAGTTTGTTGATTTTGAGTGTTGCCATTACAGCTCGAATCCTTCGAAGTCATCTGCGCGAACTTCATTGTCAATTTGACCCACAAGGTAAGAAGAGATTTCTGCTTCTTGAGGCGCAACTTGAACGTTATCTGAAGACAACCAAGCGTTAATCCATGGAATTGGGTTAGTTGTTGCTTCTGGATACGCTGCTGGTAGACCTACCGCTTGCATACGAATATTTGTGATGTATTCAACGTATTGGCTTAGGATGTCTTTGTTTAGACCGATCATAGAGCCATCTTTGAATAGATACTCTGCCCACTCTTTTTCTTGCTCAGCCGCTTCTTTGAATAGGTCAAAACAGTCCTGTTTTGCCTCTTCTGCGATTTGCATGAAAGTGAAGTCATCTTGACCGTTACGTAGCAGGTTGATCATGTGCTGCGTGCCATTTAAGTGAAGTGCTTCGTCACGAGCGATCAGCTTGATGATTTTCGCGTTACCTTCCATTAGTTCGCGTTCTGCGAAAGCGAAAGAACATGCGAAACTTACGTAAAAACGAATAGCTTCTAATGCGTTAACAGACATCAGACAGATGTACAGCTTCTTCTTAAGATCGTACAGACTAACCTTAACCGTTTCACCGTTAAGGACATGCTCACCTTCACCGTAGCGATGGTAATCATTCGTCGCTTGAATCAAATCGTCGTAGTAGTGCGCGATGTCTTTTGCACGCTTCAGAATGTGCTCGTTCTCAACGATATCATCAAACACTACAGCAGGGTCGTTCACGATGTTACGAATAATGTGTGTGTAAGAACGAGAGTGAATCGTTTCAGAGAAAGACCAAGTCTCAATCCAAGTCTCTAGTTCTGGTAGAGACACAAGCGGCAGCAGTGCCACGTTAGGGCTGCGGCCTTGGATAGAGTCAAGAAGCGTTTGGTACTTCAAGTTAGAGATGAAGATGTGCTTCTCGTGATCTGGCAGTTTGTTGTAATCGATACGGTCGCTAGATACGTCTACTTCTTCTGGACGCCAGAAGAAAGAAAGTTGTTTCTCGATAAGTTTTTCGAAAATCTCAAACTTTTGTTGGTCGTAACGTGCAACGTTTACTGATTGACCTAGGAACATTGGTTCCTTCAATTGGTCATTCTTTTTTTGGTTAAAAGTACTGTAAGCCATAATGCCTCAATTCCTTTTAAACCTCCCCGTAAGGGGGAGGTTATCGATAGTCTGTCTTTACGGGTTCGCTAGGTACGGGAAGATTAAATCTTACAACCGCCGCCAGCACAATCGTCATCTTGTGGTTGAACAGCGTCTTTCTGTTCATCTTTCGCGCCATCACGAGTGTTGTGGTAGTAAAGCGTTTTCACACCAAACTTATACGCTGTTAGCAGGTCTTGAAGTAGTTTCTTCATTGGAACCTTGCCAGTCTCGTAACGTGACGGGTCGTAGTTAGTATTAGCAGAGATAGCTTGGTCAACAAACTTCTGCATAATACCCACAAGGTGTAGATAACCGTCGTTCGAACCGATATTCCAAAGCAGTTCATAGCTGTCTTTAAGTTCTGTGAACTCAGGTACAACTTGCTTCAGGATACCGTCTTTCGAAGCTTTTACTGAAACGTAACCACGTGGTGGCTCAATACCGTTAGTTGCGTTTGAAATCTGAGAAGAAGTCTCAGAAGGCATTAGTGCAGTCAGTGTTGAGTTACGTAGGCCGTGCTCCATAATTTCTTTACGTAGGCTGTCCCAGTCGTAGTGCAGCGCTTCGTCACAAATTAGATCGATATCTTTCTTATACGTATCAATCGGCAGTAAGCCTTTCGCGTAGTTCGTCTCGTCGAATGAAGGACACTTACCTTGTTCTTTCGCCAGTGCTACAGATGCTTTCAATAGGTAGTACTGCATTGCTTCGAACGTACGGTGAGTTAGGCCGTTCGCGCTACCGTCAGAGTATTTCACGCCATTCTTCGCTAAGTAGTAAGCAAAGTTAATCACACCAACACCTAGCGTACGACGGTTCATAGTCGATTTGTATGCCGCTGGTAGAGGGTAATCTTGGTAATCAAGCAGTGCATCTAACGCACGAACAACAAGATCGGATAGCTCTTCGAAATCATCTAGAGACTTGATAGCACCTAAGTTGAATGCAGAAAGCGTACACAGTGCGATCTCGCCTGAGTCATCTTCAACGTTAGTTAATGGTTTCGTTGGCAGTGCGATTTCTAAACATAGGTTCGACTGACGAACTGGAGCGACTTCAGAATCAAATGGGCTGTGAGTATTACAGTGGTCCACGTTCTGGATGTAGATACGACCCGTTGATGCACGCTCTTGCATTAGCAGAGTGAACATTTCAATCGCTTTAACCGTTTCTTTCTTGATTGAAGGATCGTTCTCGTACTTCACGTATAGACGCTCAAACTCTTCTTGGTTTTCGAAGAATGCGTCGTACAGACCAGGTACATCAGATGGTGAGAATAGCGTAATATTGCCGCCTTCAACTAAACGTTGGTACATCAGTTTGTTTAACTGAACACCGTAGTCCATGTGACGAACACGGTTTTCTTCAACACCACGGTTGTTCTTAAGTACCATTAGTGAGCGTGCTTCACCGTGCCACATTGGGTAGAAAACAGTAGCTGCGCCACCACGTACACCACCTTGTGAACAACATTTTACTGCTGTTTGGAAGTACTTGTAGAACGGAATACAACCAGTGTGGAATGCTTCACCACCGCGAATCTCTGAGCCTAATGCACGGATACGACCTGCGTTGATACCAATACCAGCGCGCTGAGATACATAACGAACAATTGAGCTTGCTGTTGCGTTAATAGAATCAAGACTGTCTCCACACTCGATCAGAACACATGAGCTGAACTGGCGAGTAGGGGTACGCACGCCAGACATAATTGGCGTAGGTAGAGAAATCTTAAATGTCGATGTCGCATCGTAGAAACGTTTGATGTAATCAAGACGTGTCGCTTTTGGATATTTCGCAAATAAGCACGCTGCTACAAGGATGTATAAGAACTGAGCACTTTCGTAAATTTGGCCCGTAACACGGTTCTGTACGAAGTACTTACCCTCTAGCTGCTTAACTGCCGCGTATGAGAAGTTTAGGTCGCGTTTATGGTCGAGGTACGCATCAAGTTCGTCGAGTTCTGCTTTTGTGTAGTCTTCTAGAATATGTTGATCGTACTTACCCATATCGACGAGGCGAGACACGTGATCATAAAGCGTTGGTGGCTCGTATTGGCCATACGCTTTTTTACGCAGATGGAATACCGCTAGGCGAGCAGCTAGGTATTGGTAATCCGGAGTCTCTTCAGAGATCAGGTCTGCCGCAGACTTGATGATTGTCTCGTGAATATCTGTCGTTGTGATGCCGTCGTAAAACTGGATGTGAGCGCGAAGTTCTACTTGAGAAACCGAAACATTATCTAGACCTTCTGCAGCCCAAGTGATAACGCGGTGGATTTTATCCAGATCGATACTTTCTTTACGGCCATCACGCTTGGTGACGGTAAGTTGTTGGTTCATTCTGCTTTATTTCCCTAAGAAAACTGATAAAAGCCGTATTTTTGTTTGTTTATGTGCAATATGAGTAAAGCTTGCGGCGGCTTTGTGATCAAAGTCTATCTATATATTGTCGCTTAAACACAACATATAGGGGTTCATTTGTTTGCGGGTTACAAGATAGTGCTATTACACTGATTTATCAAGGTACAGTTCGGGGATGACTTGTGGATAACTGACAAAATGAAAAAAATCAGTAAGTGAACACTAACCGATGAGAAAAGGGCAGACTTGAATGGTTAAAAGTACGGTTTCGAGATCGGTTTAGAAATAACCGCATGCAAAAATATTTTCCTTGATCTTTGGCCGTTTTTATCTACGAAAAATGGCTTGGTCAAAATGGAATCTAGAGCACGAATTTTAGCCATAAAAAGACAAAAAAAGCGGCAACTTTGTGCTACCGCTTCCGATTCATTTTCTTTAAAAAATGTCAATCACAAAACTCATTTTTTAACTTAATAGCGTTCAGTATTTTTTAGTATGAACGATGTAGTTTACATCTACATTACGACCGAGTTTGTAGCTGTCATTTAGAGGGTTGTAATGAAGCCCAGTAATGCCCATTTCCGTCAAGTCAGTTTGGTCTATCATCTTCATCATTTCGGCTGGCTTGATAAACTTATCGTGCTCATGAGTGCCTTCAGGAACAATCTTAAGAAGCTTCTCAGCACCGACAATAGCAAATAAGTACGACTTAATGTTTCGGTTCAAAGTTGAGAAAAACACGTGACCACCGGGTTTGACTAGCGCAGCACAAGAGCGGATAACGGAGAGAGGATCTGGAACGTGTTCAAGCATCTCCATACAAGTCACGACATCGTAAGTTCCTGCGTTTTCTATAGCGTGGTCTTCTATTGTGCTCTGAATGTAGGTCAGTTGAGTGCCTGTTTCTAATGCATGTAGTCGCGCGACTTCTAATGGTTCTTTACCCATATCAAGCCCCGTCACAATAGCGCCTTCTTTTGCCATGCTTTCAGCAAGAATGCCACCACCACAGCCGACATCAAGTGCGCGCTTGCCAAACAAGCCATTTGCTTTTTCAAGTACATAGTTCAAACGAAGTGGGTTAATTTGATGAAGTGGCTTAAACTCGCCTTCTAAATCCCACCATCGAGAAGCCATGTCCTCGAATTTCTTAATTTCACTTGGGTCGACGTTTTGTGCTTTAGTCATAATTGGTTTTATTGCATTCAATCTGAGTCCTTTAGAGGGCGCCAGTATACTCCAACGTTTTATACCCAAACAACCTCGATGTGCTTAGTTAAGGGACAATGACAGAGTTCACTGGCGCGGCAATCGAGACAGGTGCCTGTAATTTGTAAAGCGCTCGCTATTGTTTTTGGTTCATCCTTGAACTGGTGCCAGTGACAATAACTCTAAAACCTGCATTTTCGCGTTGTGTAGTTAAAGGAATTTACCTCGCTTTTCCGCGTAAAGAGTCCGATTTTGCTCAATATTGACCGAAATGTAACCACTAATCAGAAAGATATGGGATGAGTGTGCAAATTCTCGACATTTGATTCATAACCAAGCTCACAACCTGATAAAAGGAGAGGGAAAGTGATGCCGAAGTGATGAATTGTGTGTTATATTTTTGCACCTTACACGTATCGTAATTACGATCAGATAATAGAGGGATAATGGCTCTATGAGCGATTTAGCTAAAGAGATCACGCCCGTAAACATTGAAGATGAGCTTAGAGGTTCATACCTAGACTATGCGATGTCAGTCATCGTGGGTCGTGCTCTTCCAGATGTGCGTGATGGCCTAAAACCAGTACACCGCCGCGTTTTATTCGCGATGAACGTACTAGGCAACGATTGGAACAAACCATATAAAAAATCAGCCCGTGTTGTCGGCGACGTAATCGGTAAATATCACCCACATGGTGATAGTGCTGTGTACGACACAATCGTACGTATGGCTCAGCCGTTCTCGCTTCGTTACATGCTGGTCGATGGTCAAGGTAACTTTGGCTCGATCGATGGCGACTCTGCTGCGGCAATGCGTTACACCGAAGTTCGAATGGCAAAAATTGCCCATGAACTATTGGCTGACCTAGATAAAGAAACCGTAGACTACGTACCAAACTACGACGGTACTGAGCAGATCCCAGCGGTTCTTCCAACTAAAATTCCAAACCTATTGGTTAACGGTGCTTCTGGTATCGCAGTAGGTATGGCAACCAACATCCCGCCTCATAACCTTGGCGAAGTGATTGATGGCTGTCTTGCATACATCAATAATGAAGAAATCACTATTGATGAACTAATGGATTACATTCCTGGTCCTGATTTCCCAACGGCGGCGCTTATCAGCGGTCGTAAAGGCATTGTAGACGCGTACAAAACAGGTCGCGGCAAAATCTACATGCGTTCGAAAGCGGACATCGAAGTGGAGAAGAATGGTAAAGAGACCATTATCGTCACTGAAATTCCTTACCAGGTGAACAAAGCTCGCTTGATCGAAAAGATCGCTGAGCTAGTTAAAGATAAGAAAGTAGAAGGTATCAGTGCACTACGCGACGAGTCAGATAAAGACGGTATGCGCATTGTTATTGAGTGTAAGCGCGATGCTGTGGGCGAAGTAGTTCTAAACAACCTTTACGCTCAGACTCAGCTGCAAACCACTTTCGGTATCAACATGGTGGCCCTAAACAATGGCCAGCCACAGCTATTCAACCTAAAAGATATGTTGAAGTGCTTTGTTGATCACCGTCGTGAAGTTGTGACACGCCGTACTATTTTCGAACTGCGTAAAGCGCGTGAACGTGCTCATATCCTTGAAGGTTTAGCTCTAGCGCTTGCTAACATTGATGAAATTATTGAGCTTATCCGTAAGGCACCTACACCGGCTGAAGCAAAAGCGGGTCTTATCGCTCGTGGTTGGGATTTAGGCAACGTTTCAGCAATGCTAGAGCGTGCTGGTACAGATGCTGCGCGCCCTGAATGGCTAGAGCCTGAATACGGTATTCGTGATGGTCAGTACTTCCTGACTGAGCAACAAGCACAAGCTATCCTAGATCTACGTTTACATAAACTAACAGGTCTAGAACACGAGAAGATTCTTGGCGAATACAAAACACTTCTAGAAGAAATCGCTGAACTCATGCATATCCTTGCGAGCACTGAGCGTTTGATGGAAGTGATCCGTGAAGAACTTGAAGCGGTTCGTGACGGCTTTGGTGACGCTCGTCGTACAGAAATCACAGCTGCGAGCCATGATATTGACATGGAAGAGCTGATCGCACGTGAAGACGTTGTGGTTACTCTATCTCACGGTGGTTACGTTAAGTACCAAGTACTGAGCGACTACGAGTCACAGCGCCGTGGTGGTAAAGGCAAGAGTGCGACTAAGATGAAAGATGAAGACCATATCGAGCGTCTTCTAGTGGCGAATACCCACGATAACATCTTGTGTTTCTCTACTCGTGGTAAAACATACCGCCTGAAAGTTTACCAATTGCCTCTAGCGAGCCGTACTGCGCGTGGTAAGCCAATCGTAAACATCCTTCCACTCGAAGAAGGTGAGCGCATTACCGCGATTCTACGTGTTGATGAATTCTCTGAAGACAAATTCATCTTCATGGCAACAGGTGACGGTACGGTTAAGAAAACGCCGTTGAACCAGTTTGCAAACGTACGTTCAAACGGCCTAATCGCTGTGAACCTACGTGAAGACGATTCGTTAATCGGTGTGGATATCACTAACGGCGAAAACGAAATCATGCTGTTCTCTAAAGCGGGTAAAGTGGTTCGCTTTAAAGAAGCAGAAGAGATTCCAGTACTTGATGAAAATGGTAAACCAGTTCTTGATGAGAATGGTCAGCCAGAGATCAAGTTTAAAGGTGTTCGTCCTATGGGTCGTACCGCCTCTGGTGTTCGTGGTATGAAACTGGCTGAAAATGACCAAGTTGTATCACTTATTGTTCCTTCGCACGAAGGCGACATCCTAACGGTTACAGAAAACGGTTATGGTAAACGTACAGCACTTAGCGAGTACCCGACAAAAGGTCGTGGCACTCAAGGTGTAGTTTCTATCAAAGTTTCTGAGCGAAATGGCCCGGTAGTTGGTGCTATCCAGGTTGTTGAAGGTGATGAAATGATGATGATCACCGACGCTGGCACGTTAGTACGTACTCGTGTGGGTGAAGTTAGCCAGGTTGGTCGTAACACACAAGGTGTAACGCTTATCCGTACTGCGGAAGATGAATCAGTTGTTGGTTTGCAACGTATTGAAGAAGTTGATGATGAAGAGCTGCCTACTGATGAAGATGCAGAAGCGTTAGAGTCAACAGGCGAAAATACGCAGCAAGACGCTTCAGAAGCTCCAGCTGCTGATGATGCAGAGGAAGGTAACGAAGAGTAATCTTACATCGTTATCCTGATATGAAAAGCCGAGCCTTAGTTGCTCGGCTTTTTTGTATCTGTATCAACGCATTTAAAGTAAGAAATGCGTACACTGACGTTATCTTTGTTTACAGGACGTGTTATGTCTGTTTGGTTTTTCGCTGCCATCACTCTGATGGGGCTGTTTATCGTACTCTTATCACTGAGTGCATCAAAAGTTAAACCTGCTCAATGGTTTGGCTTTTGCCTGTTAGTACTTGTCGTGACGAGTGCCAGTTTCTTATTGCTGCATCAAACTCCGCCTAAACCAATACAAGCGGAAATGTCACGAATGATGACTGCTCGTGACATCATGAAAGAGATTCAAGACCAGTTGCGTGAAGATCCGAACAACGCTGAATTGTGGTTCCAACTCGGGCAGGGCTACCTGCTAGAGGGGGAATTTGATGGCGCGCTGATTTGTTTTGATTACGCGATCCAGCTGACTGAGCCAGTCAGTGCCACGCAATTTGCCGCAAAAGCGACGACCTTGTACTACATTCACCAGCAATCAATGACGCAAGAAGTTAGCTTGCTTTTGGAGCAAGCTTTGCAGATAGAACCGCACAATGAAGCCGCTTTGTCTTTGATCGCAAATGACCATTTTCTGTCATTCCGCTTTCAGGAAGCCATTGATACTTGGGTACTATTATTAGATTCTAATGATCCAAATTTAGATAGAGTGCAAATCATTAACTCTATCAACAAAGCAAAAGAGCTGTTGTAAGCGTACAATTTAATAAGCAGTAGAGGGAAAGGTGGGCAACGAATGAAAAATAAGGCACTAAGCATATTGGTTTTGCTGTGCGGCTCTGTGCTGGCGGGTTGTAGCTCTTCCGATCATTCTGGCTCTTCCTCTACGGTTTATTATTCATCGGGTTACTACGACCCGTGGTGGTACGATCATGACGACTACTGGATTTATTACTATCCGGGCTGTTGCGATAACGACGATGAATACAAAGAGAAACTGGAAGAGTGGTGGAATGGTTTAGATGAAGACCAACAGCAATCCATCAAAGACAAAATCGAAGATTGGAAAGACGACGATATGTCCGCCAATATCGATAACATGAAACGCCAACTTGACGATCATTGGCAATCACTGCCTGACGAGCAAAAGCAAGAGATTCGAACCCAATGGGAGAATCGTCCGGAGCATATTGAACCAGCGACTTTACAAGGCAAGGCGGTGAAAGAAAAGGTTCAACAAAGAAAAGCATTACCGGAAACGAAGATCCAGCGTCCAGTTGCTCGTCCAAATGTGCAGATACCTAAAGCACGTCCAAATATTCAACCTAGACCTAGGCTTCCTCGTCGCTAGTACATTCGATTTTTGTCTCTCGATAGAATCAGGATGAAGAGATAAAGATAATAAAGAAAGAAAAGGGGCGTTCAGTACGCCCCTTGTTGTATCTATAAGTTAACCGTTGCCAGTTAGACTAATACGTGGCTTCGCGTTCAGCTGCTGCTTTATCCCACTCTGGCGCTACTGTTTCTAGGAAGTGTTTCTTGTCTGCGTTCATCTTATCCATATCCATGCCCAGTGCTTGTTGTGCTTTCGCTTTGGTCGAGATATCTGGAATTTGAACAGGGTCAGTAATGCCTTTGGTTGCCAGTAAACGAACCAATTTGGTACGGGCGTCAGCAGCGCGGTCAACTGCAGTACCTAGTACTTCAAGTGCTACCTCAGGAGCATGCATGTGAACACCGTGAGAAGCAATCGCGTAGTCCCAACGCCATTGTGCATGGCGAATATCTTGTAGGATAGGTTCCATCTCTGCTTCTGTTGCACCTGCTTTCCACGCTGCTCCTGCTTCAAAGTGTGCCGCTACGATTTGCTTCTCGGCGGTTAGCTTCATGTTCAGTACTTGCGCTTTGCGAGTCGAGACGATGCCTTGTAGCTGCTCTTTAGTTTGGGTATGGCATTGCGCACAGGTGTCTTCAAAACGATCAAATGGGTTACCCACTTTGTGGTCTGTGTACACCGTACCGTCTTCTTTGGTCACTTTAGGCATGTGGCAGTCCACACACACCACTTTGTTTTTACCATGAATACCCGCTCTCCAAGTTTCGAAACCTGGATGTTGCGCTTTTAGCATCGGCGCTTTAGATACGGCATGCGTCCAATCTTTGAAATTCAACGCGTCGTAGTATTTCTCCATGTCATTAACGGTGGTGCCCATATCCCATGGGAATTTAACCGCTTTAGTTGGGCCGGTGAAGTAGTATTCAACGTGACATTGAGCGCAGACCGATGCTTGCTTATCTAGGCGAGACTGTTCATCAAAGTTTTTACCAATAGTATCAAAAGCACGCTCGACGTATGGGCGAGTCAGTGCTAGCGCAGGTTCGCCTTTCTTGAAGGCTTCAGAGCCTGTGTTGTGGCAATCGGAACAACCGATAGGGTTGACGATTTCTGAGCCTAAGCGTGCCCATTTACCTTCGAAATAACCGTCTTCACCACGTTCATCAATCACGCGAGCAACGTCTGGGCTTTTACAGCTCCAGCACGCCATCGGCATAGGCCCGGACTTCTCGTCGGTTGGTGCGCCAGTACGTAAGGTTTGGCGAACATCATCAAGTGCGTAAAAGTGACCGCGCGCTTTGTTGTAGTCTTTCGCGAAGCCATAACCTGCCCACAGGATAACCATGTTTGGGTCTTCACTTAGAGCATCTTCAATGTGCTCACTTTCGGATGTTGCTTTCCAAGAATGGTATTGATCAGGGTGGTTCTGTTCAAAGACATCGTTACGAGGATCGATAAAATCCTTCTCTTCTGCCGCTAACGGAGCGTCAACCAAAAATAATTGGCTGGCGAATAAGGTCGCAACCGCAATAGGTGCGCTCATCCAGTGTTTTATGCTCACAGTGTTATCTCCATATTCGTTTTTATTAGCAGCGTTGTGAGGAGCTATTCCAAATAAGAACTGGAGATCTACGATTAATAATATTGCTTAATTGGATAGATGAAATAGTGAGTGAATCTTGTCTTGTTTTAGATCAATTTACACCAGTGATCTCAGTCATGTTTGAATTTATATACCTCTAAAGTGGTAGTTGTTAAGTCATTGTTCTGCAATGCTTTGGGTTTTTAACCTCTTTAAAAATAGGGTGATTTAGTTCGCTTTTTGAGCAGGCGTTTCTACCCCTTATGAATAATAGAGGTATTATAAATATAGGTTTAGCGTTGTGGCTTTCCGAAATAAGAATTGATGTCATTTGAAGATCTAAAAAATATCTTCAGAGGAAATTAATTGTCGCTCAAATAAATAATTGAGAATAGTTATCAATTATTATCGAGCTAAGGAAAGAACAATATGGGCAATATAAAATTGACCATAGAGACAATGCTGAAACTTCTCTTCGTCTTTGCCATCTATGGTTTCTCCATCGCCGCCCATGCGACTTCTTCAGAGCCAATTGATGGAGCTCAATCTGAGCGTCATCAAGTCGAGTTAATCCGTGACAGAGACTATAAATGTCTGCAATGTCACAAGGATGCCAAAGAGACTCTGAACCTTTCGCATGATCCTCAAGCGTTACTCAGTCAGGGTAAACAGCTTAATTGCACCAACTGCCATAGTAATATCGGTCCTGACCATCGAGAAGGCGCGCCTGATGTAATCAAGTTTTCAGCGGCTCAATCGAAAGCGGTGCACGACAAAGTGTTCTTAGACCCAAGCTTGATCCTCAAAGCGAACAGCCAATGTGTGGATTGCCACGCACCGACACAGCTGAGAGAAAGCCACTGGACGCACGATGTGCACGCCAAAAACCTCACTTGTTCAAATTGCCACGATGTACACGCAGCGAAAACCAAAGCGTTGTCGTACGACAGAAAACAACTGATCAAGCAGTGTGTGGATTGTCACTCTGAATTTGCCGTCGAACCTGAACTTGCCAAAGAAGAGGAGAGATAGCATGAAATGTTCGAGAAGAAACTTTTTAGCCGGCAGCGGCGCGTTGATTTTAACTACAGGCGTTGCAGGCACTTCCGTTGTTAGCTCCTCTCTCTATGCCAGCAACAGTGAACAAGCGAAACGCATGGGTATGGTTCATGATGAAAATGCCTGTATTGGCTGTACCGCTTGTACCGATGCTTGTCGCGAAGTAAATAAAGTCCCTGAAGGCGTAATGCGACTTAAAATTCATCGCAGTGAACCGATTGGCGAATTTCCAGATGTGGAATACCAGTTTACTCGCGAATCCTGTCAGCACTGTGATAACCCACCATGTGTGTACGTTTGTCCAACAGGCGCTGCATACAAAGATGAAGCGACCGGCATCGTGGATGTGCACAAAGAGAAATGTGTCGGATGTGGTTATTGCCTTGCCGCTTGCCCTTACCAAGTGCGCTTCTTTAATCCAGTCGATCACTCTGCGGATAAATGTAACTTCTGCCGTGATACCAACCTAGCGCAAGGTAAGCAGCCAGCTTGCGTGGAATCTTGCCCAACAAAAGCACTCATCTTTGGTGATTTGAATGACCCAACTAGCGAGGTGAGCAAAGCTATCGAAAGCCATGTTGTCTATCGCGATAAATCGCATTTAGGTACGCAACCTAAACTGTACAAAATTCCGCATAGCAAAGGGGAGGTGTCATCATGAACGGCTTCGAAAGTGCATTCCACTTTGACTCGTTAGTCTGGGATTGGATCATCGCGATTTACTTATTCCTTGCTGGGATGTCAGCAGGTGCGGTGATGATTTCTATCTATTTAAAACGCAAAGTGATTGAAGGTGATCCCGCAAACAACGGCATCATGAAAGCTATGGCTTGGCTTGCGCCATTTGGCATCATTGCTGGGTTGGTAATTTTGATTTTCCATTTAACCAAGCCTTTAGAGTTTTGGAAGATCATGATCTACTACAACCCAACGTCTGTGATGTCGATGGGCGTGATCTTGTTCCAAGTGTACATGCTGGTGCTGTTTGTTTGGATTGGCGTTATCTTCCGCCATCAAATCATCAGCTTCTGTGAAGGGAAGTTACCAAGCAAACTGCTGGATTTTGCCGATGGCATTTTGATTAAGGCGGGGAAAGCCAACAACGCCATTGAATTGTTCTTGGGCTTCTTAGCCATCGTGCTTGCAGCGTACACTGGCTTTCTATTGTCTGCATTGAAGACTTACCCAATGCTAAACAATCCAGTACTGCCAATCTTGTTCCTGTTCTCTAGTTTGTCCTCGGGTGCAGCGGCATGCTTGATGTTCGGCATCTTGGTGTTTAAAGAGTCGACCAGCAGCCCAAGTGTGTCTTGGGTACACGGATTTGAACGCCCAGTAGTATTGTTTGAGCTGTTTGTCTTAGTGACATTCTTTACTGGACTGATCTTCAGCGGTGGTCAGAACGAAGTCGCGGCTTGGAATGCTATTTCGAGTGGATTCTGGGCTCAATGGTTCTGGGTTGGCGTAGTGTTCATCGGCATGATTACGCCTTTGACTCTCAATTGGTTAACGCCTTCAGAAGTGCGCCACAAAGGCAGTTACGTTTTTGTGGTCACGACGTTGAGCTTGGTTGGCGTACTTATGCTACGTACTTTCATTCTCTATGCCGGTCAAATGACCATAGTGTAAGGGGGAAAAATGGAGGCTGAGCTAGGGTTCTTCTTACTGATATTGGTGGCTGTAACATCGACTTGTGCATCGTTGCTGCATTGGCTACGTCGTGCTATGGGTAAGAAGGCGACATTGCCGCATCAAGTCGCGATGTCCCACATCATTAGCTTAGCTTCCATCATTTGTTTAGCACTTCTGATCGTCTGCTTCGTGCAAGACAACTTCGCGTTGGAATATGTTGTTACGCATTCCAACAGTCAACTTCCCGTGGCGTTCAAAATTGCTGCCGCTTGGGGTGGGCACCAAGGCTCCATGTTGTTTTGGGTCGTCACCTTGAGTTTATGGGCGTCGTTTATTGCATTTAAGTCACCGCTCAACGCCCAATATACTTGTGACTGTTTAGGAATCATGAACGTTCTTATTGCGACATTTGCTTGGTTCACGTTAATGACCTCTAACCCGTTCGAGTATGCCCAAGTATTGGCGTCGGAAGGACGAGATCTAAACCCAATGTTGCAAGATGTTGGGCTTATCATTCATCCACCATTGCTTTATCTCGGTTATGTCGGTTACGCAGCAATATTAGCTTTTGCATTAGCAGCGCTATTGGGTAAACAACCGATGAGCGATTGGTATGTGGTTGCTCGAAGCGCAGCGTTTTTTGCATGGGGAACGCTCACGTTGGGTATCTTGGTGGGATCATGGTGGGCGTACAATGAGCTAGGGTGGGGCGGCTGGTGGTTTTGGGACCCTGTGGAGAACGCTTCTCTACTCCCTTGGCTTACTGGTACTGCTTTGTTGCACAGCGGTGTTGTCGCAACACGTAACAGAGGCGCAATTTGGAGCACCTATGCACTGGCGTTTGCTACGTTCAGCCTAAGCATTTTAGGGACATTCGTGGTGCGCTCTGGCGTGCTGACTTCAGTGCATGCTTTTGCGGTGGACCCAACTAAGGGTTTAGTGCTGCTTGGTGTATTGAGCTTGCTTATCATCATCACTTTTGGCGTATTGATTTTGCGAGGAGAACAACTCCCTCGCTTCAAACTTCAATCTCTAGCGAGCCGAGCTTACACTGCTTACATCGCCAAAGGGCTGCTGGTTATTGCGACTGCTATCGTTTTTCTTGGCACTTTTTATCCGATGGTTTATCAACTGCTCGGTTTAGGGAACATTTCAGTTGGCGCACCTTATTTTAATAGTCTGATCTTCCCATTAAGCATACTGGCTCTGATTTCCTTAGCTTTCACGCCGCTGCTGAAATGGACAAAAGGCACAGTGCCGAGTGTAAGCGCTGATATTGCGATCAGTATTGCGTTATCTCTTGTCTCTGGGATCGGGTTTATCTTCTTAGTGCACGCACTGCATTTCGAAGTATTGCTAACCATAACGTTGGCTACTTGGGTGATTGCGGCGCATCTCGTTATGCTGTTTCGTTGTTCCAATAAGCGCAAACTCATGCCAATCGTGATGGCACATATCGGTTTTGCGCTGGCGGTGAGTGGAGCTGTATTCAACAGTCACTACTCATATGAACACAATTTACGTGTCGAACCCGGCAGTTCTCAACAAAGGGCGGGGATCACTATCGATTATCATGGTATCGAATGGCTGGTGGGGCCAAACTACACCGCTGAACAAGGACAGATCACCTTGCACTTGGAAGATGGCCGCATGCTCAATTTCAACCCGCAAAAGCGTCATTACCCTGTGCGAGTGATGAATATGACCGAGCCTGCGATTCGTTCACTATGGCATGGCGATTATTACGTGACATTGGGTGACAAAGTCGATACTCATGCTTATGCGATTAAAGTTCAGTACCGCGCAGGTATTTGGTGGATATGGTCTGGCGGGCTACTAGCTGTGTTTGGCGCGCTATTAACCGGCCTAAAGAAAAGAAGAGAGGCTATCAATGCGATCGAGAAATACGCTTAAACTCGCAGGTCTGTTTGTGGCTGTTGCCGTGTTTGCTGTAGTAACTGCGGTGGCTTTGTCTGAGGGACCACATGTTGAATTGTCCCCACAACGAAATTTAGAGACACCTAATTTTCGCTCTACTTCTCTGATCTCTGATGACATGGTTTCTGAGCAGTTGTTCAAAAGCGACGGATATAAATTATTGAATGTTTGGGCATCTTGGTGCGGAGTATGCAAACGAGAGCATGAAGAATTATTGCAGTTAGCAGAACTCGGTGTGCCTATTATTGGGCTGAATTATAGAGATCAAAAACAAGCCGCTCGTGAATATTTGAGCTCTAAACGAAATCCATATATTGAAGTAATTAGTGACCCTAATGGAAAGCTCGCTGTGGAGCTAGGTGTTATCGGAACGCCGGAAACTTACTTGATTGATCCAAATGGTCGTATATTGATCAAATATCGTGGAGAGCTAACGGCAGATAAATGGAACGATATATTTTCAGGATACTTGAATGTTTCGATTTAATAATCTTCTCCTCACTTTAATCCTATTTATACTATTTTCTCCTTTCACGAGAAGTGCGGATATAGAACAGAATGTTGATCTGTTTGAATTTCATTCTGTTGAAGTGCAACAGCGTGCAACCTCGTTAGCCAAGACATTGCGCTGCCCGCAGTGTCAAAACCAAAACCTTGTCGAGTCTAATGCACAAGCGGCTAAAGACCTGAGGTTGAAAGTGTATACGATGGCCAATGAAGGCAGCTCAGATCAAGAAATAAAGGACTATCTAGTTGCTCGTTATGGGAATATTGTTCTGTATCAACCACCATTAAATTATTCCACGGCGCTGTTGTGGATCTTTCCTGTGCTATTTTTGATCTTTTTTGTCTTATATTCGATCCGAATGGTGAAGCGTAATTAATGTGACCATTATTCCACTATTAAAAATAAATTGTGCACTTAACAAGCAGAATGTTATCATTTTTCCGAATTTATGAAGTTTCCAGTATAAAGAAAATAAAAATTTTGAGCTGGATAAGTAATAAAAGAACGAATAGGTGCACGCAGTGGATTCAGTTATATTACAACTTAAAAAAGACTTCTATTCGCAGATTCGTGCATTGCAATCACCGAACCTGCCTCAAGTTACTTCAACGCTCGCCGTGTTGACCGACGAGGAAATCCAAGAACTCGAAGCAGTTTGGATTGAACTCGCCGTTTGGAAGCGCAGTCAGACCCATTAAAAGATAGACCAAACGACCTTCTTGAAACCCCAGACAAAATTTGTCTGGGGTTTTTTATTGTAGTTTTTTTAAATTGTTATAATATAACAATTGTTCAGTTGGAGAGTGGTTCTCTTTTGCTGTCTTGAGTGGATAACTGCCCTCAATTGTGATCTCTATATTGCAAAATGCGGTATCAGTCCCCATAGTTGAAGAGCAACGAGTAAATCCCATGAATGCAATAACGAAAACGCATCAAGCGCATCAAGCAATAAATCGAGTGAGTATAGATATGGCGGAAGTACGTGCCAGAGTAGATTTTAAAGTCGGGGCAAAAAGTAACATTGATGCCGAAATTCTGTCTTTCCATGGTCTGAAGACAGACAAAGAGCATGTTGCTATTATCTTTAAACAAGCGGACCAAACTCAGGACATGCCTTTAGTTCGTATGCACTCTGAGTGTTTGACAGGCGATGTGTTCCACTCTTCACGCTGTGACTGTGGTGAGCAACTAGAAGAGACGATCAATCGCATGGGCGAGTCCGGTGGTATCATCTTGTATCTCCGTCAGGAAGGTCGTGGTATTGGTTTGTACAATAAGATCGATGCATACCGCTTACAAAGCCAGGGCATGAACACGTACGAAGCTAACAACCATTTGGGCTTTGATGATGACCTGCGTGATTTCACAGAAGCAGCACAAATGCTAGAAGCTTTAGGCGTGAATAAGATCCGCCTCGTGACGAACAACCCTAAGAAAATTCGTGAGTTATCTGAGTACGGAATTGAAATTGGCGAGGTTGTCAATACCTCTGCACATATCAAAGATGGCAACGAAAATTATCTGAAGGCAAAAGTCTCTCACGGAAAACATGACCTAAAGGTTTAATCCTAAAGATAAAACTGACAATAAAGTCTGTGAAAAACCTCATTTTTATGAGGTTTTTTTGTATCTGGAGTTGCAAATAAATTGTAAATTTGTATTATCTCGAGACTAAAGTGCAAATAAGAATAATTAGCACTACCAATACGATAATTGAAAAGCTCAACAAGGATGCTTCAGATGAATGCAAAAAAAGTTTTAGTCCAATCTATTGCTGCATCACTCCTCATTGCCAGTGGTTCTACCGTTGCTGCCACAGTAACTAAACAACAAGTAGTCGAACATTACGCGGACGTTGCCCATGCTGTATTTGCTGATTCAGTAACAACAGCGAAAGCGCTTGATGTGAAAATCGACGAATTTCTACAATCACCATCAGCGAAAAAGCTTGAAGAAGTAAAACAAGCTTGGCTAGATTCTCGCGTGCCTTACCAACAGTCTGAAGTTTTCCGTTTTGGTAACGCGATTGTTGATGATTGGGAAGGTCAGCTGAACGCATGGCCACTTGATGAAGGTTTGATTGACTACGTAGCGGCTGATTACCAATACGAATTGGGTAACGAGGGCGCTGCTGCCAACATCATCGCGAACACAAGTCTGCAGATTGGTGCTTCTAAACTGGACGTTTCAAAAATCACTCCAGAATTGCTAGCGGATCTAAACGAAGTAGGCGGTTCTGAGGCAAACGTTGCATCAGGTTACCACGCGATTGAATTCTTGCTTTGGGGTCAAGACCTAAACGGCACTAACGCGGGTGCAGGTCAACGTGCTTACACTGATTTCGTCGTTGGCTCTGAGTGTACGAATGGTCATTGTGATCGTCGTGGTGAGTACCTAAAAGCGGCCGCTGATCTACTGGTTCAAGACCTAGAGTGGATGGAAAAGCAGTGGTCTGCAGAAGTGAAAGGCAACTACCGTGAAGAGCTATTGAACGAATCTGCTGACAATGGTCTTCGTAAGATGCTATTCGGCATGGGTTCTCTTTCTCTAGGTGAGCTAGCGGGTGAGCGCATGAAGGTGGCACTAGAGGCAAACTCGACTGAAGACGAACACGATTGTTTCTCAGACAACACGCACAACTCTCACTACTACAATGAGCAAGGCATCTACAACGTTTACACAGGTACATACAAAGGTGTAAACGGCAAAGAGCTATCTGGTCCAAGTATCGCTGACCTTGTTGCTCAAAAAGACAAGAAAGCCGCGACCGAAATTCAAAAGCAGTTTGATACAACACGTAGCCAAGTTGGTGAGCTAGTGACTTCTGCAGAGAAGAACAACCAGCACTTTGACCAACTTATTGCAGCGGGTAACGCACAAGGCAACGCGCTAGTAAACGACACCATCATGTCGTTGGTAGCACAAACCGGTGCGATTGAGCGTGCGGCAAGCATTGTCGGCATCGACAGCCTAAGCCCTGATACTGCTGACCACGAGTTTTAATAAGAAAACCATAATAAATAAGGGCTCTTTGTGAGCCCTTTTGACGTTTGAGCTCGTTGTTATCACCCTTGTTGTCTATGTAGAGCAATGATATGAAGCCATACCTAATTTCTGCGCTAGCCGCGATCCTTTCTTCTTCTGCCATGGCTTATGATGTTAAGTCTGGTGGCAAAACCAGTGTTAAAAAAGACGGCGCGAATGCCTATTCTCTTCCTGCTGCTAACTTGCCAATGAGCAAACGCCTCGACTTTAGCGTAGGTAACAGCTTTTTCCGTAACCCTTGGGTACAAGCGCCAGCGTCAACGGACGCTCGTGATGGCCTAGGCCCGCTTTTTAACACCAATGGTTGTCAGAATTGTCACATCAAAGACGGTCGTGGTCATCCGCCAGAGAAAGATGATTTACATGCCGTGTCTATGTTAGTGCGCTTAAGCATTCCTGCGATGACGCCAGAACAAAAGAAAGCTTACATCAAAGATGGCGGCATACCTGAGCCGACTTATGGTGGCCAGCTTCAAGATTTCGCTCTGCAAGATCAAACGCCAGAAGGCAAAATCGAAATCACTTACACCGATGTCCCAGTGAAATTTAAAGACGGTACGACGGTGACGCTAAGAAAACCTCATTTGAACATTACCGATCTGGGTTACGGCGATATGCACCCTGATACCGAGTTCTCAGCACGCGTGGCACCGCCAATGATCGGCCTTGGTTTGTTAGAGAGTATTCCCGACGAAACGCTACTTGCTTGGGCTGATGAACAAGATGCCGACAAAGACGGTATCTCAGGCAAAGTCAATAAGGTGTGGGATATTGAGAAGGACGACTTCTCGATTGGTCGTTTTGGCTGGAAAGCAGGACAACCGACGCTAATGCAGCAAAATGCAGCAGCATTTAATGGTGATGTGGGTCTTACGAGCCATTTATTCCCAAATGAAAACTGTACCTCGAAACAAAGCATTTGTGACGACATGCCAAATGGCGGCAAACCAGAGGTGAGTGAAAATATTCTCGACTTCGTAGAGTTTTACAGCCAACACTTAGCCGTACCTATTCGCCGTAACGTCAATGATCCTAACGTGAAACTTGGTCAGCAAATCTTTGCTGCGTCTGGCTGTGAAAGCTGCCACAAGACCAGTGTTAAAACGGCGAAACGACCAGAGTTACCAGCGCTTTCTGAGCAGCTTATCCACCCATACACAGACATGCTTTTGCATGACATGGGTAAAGGCTTAGCCGATAACCGTCCGGAATACTTAGCAAACGGCCGTGAATGGCGAACGGCACCGCTATGGGGCATTGGTTATACCGAAGAAGTAAACGGACACACTTACTTTCTACATGATGGCCGCGCTCGTAACCTGATGGAAGCGGTGTTGTGGCACGGCGGCGAAGCTGAAACGGCGAAACAAAATGTTTTAGCTCTGAACAAAAAAGAACGTGATGCTCTCATTGCGTTTCTGAACTCTCTATAAGGAAGCAACCATGAAAAAAACACTGTTAGTGAGTGCGATTGCCGCAACGTTAAGTTTGGTTGGTTGCCAATCGACCATCGGTTCGAGCGTTGCCAAGCCTGAGAGTACAAGTCATATTTCTCAAAGCGTGTACGAGGTTGAGTTTCAATCAGCTCAGACGTTTTTAGCGCAAACCACAGAACTTGAACAGCGCTTCGCGGATTACTGCGCATCAGAGTCGAAAGATGATGCACAAGTAAAACAGCAATGGCATCAAACGATGCTTGCGTGGATGGCATTACAAGGTCAAGAACGTGGCCCTGCTACGGCGTTGGAGCAAAGCTGGAATGTTCAGTTTTGGCCAGATAAAAAGAATACCACTGGTCGTAAAATGTCTGTACTGACGAAATCTGATCAAGCTTGGAGTGCAGAAGATATCTCCACCCAAAGTGTCACCGTGCAAGGTTTAGGTGCATTGGAATGGCTGCTTTACGATAAAGCGTCGACCTTATCTAGCAACGGCAATACTTGTGTGACAGGCGTAGCGATTGCAGAAAACCTCGATAACAAAGCGCAGATCATCGCGGATTCTTGGGCAGAGAACCCTTGGAAATCGCTAGAGATGACGGAATGGGAGTCTGAGTACATTTCACTGCTCTCGAATCAGCTTGAATACAGCATGAAGAAGTTGAGCCGACCGCTAGCGAAGATTGGTAAGCCTCGCCCGTATTTCTCAGAATCGTGGCGTTCAGAGACCTCGCTTTCAAACTTAAAAGCCAACCTTCAAGGGATGGAAGCGTTGTACTTTGCTAACGGGAATGGTCTAGATGCGCTACTTAGAGAGCAAGGCCATGCAGATCTCGCAGACCGTGTCGTTCATCAGTTTGAAATGGCGTTAGAAACTTGGCCAGAAGATAAGAGCTTGTTTGCTGCACTACAAACAAAAGAAGGCTATCGCATGGTGCTCGCTCAATACAATAAGCTAGAGCAATTGAAGTACCTGATTCACGAAGAAGTGGCGATCGAGCTTGGCGTAGTTATAGGATTTAATGCAACCGATGGTGACTGATCAAACCCGCCGAACCTTGCTGAAAGCCGCTCTATTCGGGGCGGCTACACCTATGATGCCATTTGGTTGTTCTTCAACAAGCTCACGTGAGCCTGCGTTGTTCGGCTGCTCTATCATTGGCCGAGACAAATTCGCAGCGGTGGTGGCGGATGAGCATGGTATGCCGCTATCTTCATTGCCGATTCCTGAACGTGGTCATGGTGTAGCAACGAACCAACAAGGCCACGCCGTAGTCTTTGGTCGACGACCTGGTACTTTCTTCATGGTATTTGATTTTCGCTCAGGGCAGATGATCAAACTGCAACTAGCAAAGTCAAATCGTCATTTCTATGGGCATGGCGTTTACTCCCATGACGGCACATTACTATTTGCCACAGAAGGTGAGAGGGGGACAAGCCGTGGGATCATTGGTGTTTATGATGTGCAGAAGCAATATCAAAAGATCGATGAGTTAACGGGTTTTGGTCTTGGTCCTCATGAAGTGATCATGATGCCTGATGGTGTATTGGCGATTGGCGTCGGTGGCGTACACACTAACGGTCGTGAACCTCTCAATCTTGATAGCATGAAACCCAGCCTGAGTTACCTTTCACAGAAGGGTGAGCTACTGGATCAAGTGTCTTTACCGGATCATAAGTTGAGTATTCGCCACTTAGCCCATGATGGTGCGGAAACCGTGCTTTGTGGTCAGCAATATCGTGGTGAGCCGGACGAGTATCCAGCTTTGATCGCCATGCACACGCGTGGTGGTGAAATGCAAGATCTTCAAGCTGAGCCTGAAGAGTGGGCGCGTTTCAATCACTACGTTGCGAGTATTGCAGCAACCGATGAATGGATCTTAGCCACTTCGCCTCCGGGCAGTTGTTATGGTATATGGTCTAAATCTACGGGCAAATTGGTCGAGCTAAGTGCGTTACCAGATGCCTCTGGTGTTGTGGTCTATGGCGATGAGTTCCGAGTCAGCTCTGGGGCGGGAAAAGTGGTAGAGCAAAGACCAGAGGAGTCAAAAAGTACCTTCGCAAGCGGAGTGCAATGGGACAACCATTGGTCGAGAATTATCTAGAAAGATCATTGAGTAATTACTTATAGAGAGTTTTGTTGTCGTTTTCGGCATCAGATTCTTAATTTTAAACCTGCAAGCTGTGAGATATTTGCCATACTTTTTATTATGGCAAGTAGCGCAAGGATCATTTCAGTGTTTGCTAGGGTTTTAATCATGACGGCACTTCTGGTGCCGTTTTGCAGCTTTTCCACCGTCGTTTCTCTCGAAGCTTCAGCGCAAGTCGAGCAAGAGGGAGCGGTACAAAAGCTGTCTGTAGAAAAAATGATCCATTATCCAGAGGTTATTGATCAACTGTATCAAAGCACCAATTACCGTTTGAACTGGGAAAATGAAAGTGATATTGAGCAGTTTCTTTTTCAAGTAAACCTGGTTGCACTTGCGGATGTCACCGATGAATTCGAAAATCAACTTCACCGGATAAACCAAGTAAGGTGGCAGGGAGATAATCTCGACTTCGATTTAGTGATGACAGACTCACTCTTGATGTACCTTAGTTATCTTGAGCAACTCCCCGAAGAAGGGATTAATTGGCTATTTACAGACAAAGCCCATGTTACGTTACCCGCTCCTAGCATCGATACTTTATCGGTTCTGAGTAATGAGATTACGGTTGGCAAACTTGGTCAGTTTTTGGCAAGTCTCCGGTCTCCATTACAAACAGATGATGCTTTCTACTCCGCCTATTCTTCGCTATCGGAACATTCTCAGTACCAATATCCTGCCTATCAACAAACTGGGCTAGCACGTGTTGGCGATATATTAGAAAACAGACCCCTATTGATTGAGCGAATGGAGATCGTAGGCGTAGATGTTTCTTACTTGGATTTAGTCACTGAAGAATATGACGAACAATTAGAGCTTGCGATAAAAGAGTTCCAGCGTATTCATGGTTTGAAAGAAGATGGCGTTATCGGCCCGAATACCATTCGATGGATCAACTTTTCTCCTCAAGAGCGATTGCATCTGCTGGCGTTGAATTCTGAGCGTTCAAGAATTTGGTCGAAAGAAAGGGATAATGTTGTCTTTGTTAACGTGCCTGGATACGAAGTCACGTATTGGCATGACGGTCAACCCTTGTTTGAGTCTAAAGTCGTGGTAGGGAGAGCATCAAGAAAAACGCCCATCATGTCGGTAGCACTGGATTCAGTTATTCTCAACCCAACTTGGAACGTGCCTTGGACTATCATGGTTAAAGACATTATTCCTAAAGTAAAACGTAATCCGATGTATTTGATTAACCATAACATTCAAATCATTCGGTCTTGGACTTCGAACGAAATTATTGACCCTACAACCATCAATTGGGCAACGGTGAATCCGAGAACATTTCCTTATCGTATGCGACAGGCGTCGGGCTTACAAAATGCACTGGGATTGTACAAGTTCAATATGCCTAACCCACAAGCTATTTATTTGCATGACACGCCAAGTAAGAACTTGTTTGAACAGGACAGACGCGCATTCAGCTCAGGATGTGTTCGTGTAGAACATGCAGACCAGTTAGCAGAACTTCTGTTCAAAACTCAGGGGTTGGAAGAACGTTTAGCGAAAAAGCGAGAAAGTTCTCGTCGGTCTAACACGTCAGTTCCTTTGGGAGAGCGCATTCAAGTACACATCATTTATCAAACAGCATGGTTGGAAGAGGGAACGCTTTACTACCGTGATGATATCTATAAGTACGATCACCGCAGTTGAAATCTTTAAGGAAAATTTACAAAACGAAGAATTCTCTTTTCGTTCAATAATTAATCAATAATTACTGCATCTGAAAATCAAGATGGAGCATTTTATGCATTTGACGTGACAAATGTGTTTGGTTAATGTCCACGACTTGTCTAGTTGTTGAGCACTGTATTTTGAAATGGTAAGTCGTAACTTTTCCCGCCGAGATTTCCTTAAAATGACCGCTGGTGGTGTGGTGTTGGTGTCTGCCCTGCCATCATTTTCTTGGGCTTCACTCCCTGACGAGCCACGTGCGCTGGCGATGAACAATCTTAATACTGGAGAGATCCTCGAAACATGCTATTTCGATGGAAAACGATACATTAATGATGAACTTCAAAGGCTGAATGAGTTTTGTCGAGACCATCGACGGAATGAGGTTCATCCGATGGATCGACGCTTGTTCGATCAAATAAGCCAAATTCAAAAGTTAATTGGTACAGAAGCAGAGGTGATCGTCATTTCAGGTTACCGTTCTCCTGCCACTAACGCCTCGCTGCGCAACGGGTCTTCTCGTGTAGCGAAAAAGAGCATGCACATGGAAGGAAAGGCCATTGATTTTCGTTTAGACGGCGTGAAGCTTTCAACGGTTCGTGATGCTGCATTAAGCCTAAAAGCCGGTGGCGTGGGTTATTATCCAGGTAGTAACTTTGTTCATATCGATACGGGAGCTGTTCGTTCCTGGTAGTGCTAGTTGAGACAAGGTTTCTAGTCTCAGAACGTCGTCGATTACCCACAGTTCAAAGCTTGAAGTCGCTAGGCCTTAGTGTCATAGTTGCGGCAGTTTTCACGCAAATTTATTCGGTATAGGTTATCTATGGCTCTGAAATACCAAGTTGTTCCAGTAACATCTTTCTCTCAAAACTGTTCTATTGTCTGGTGTGACGAAACCATGAAAGGTATTGTGGTTGACCCAGGCGGCGATGAAAAGCAGCTCGCTATGCTTATCAAAGAGCTGGGTGTTGACGTGGTAAACCTAGTGCTAACACACGGTCACTTGGACCACGTAGGTGGCACGCAGCCGCTGTCTGCACTGCTTGGCGGTACAGAGATTGTTGGCCCTCACAAGGCAGATAACTTCTGGTTGCAAGGTTTGGAAGGTCAGAGCCAAATGTTTGGTTTCCCGCTGACAGAAGCGTTTGAACCGCACCAATGGCTAAATGAGGGTGACACTGTCACTTTCGGTAATCAAGTGCTGAACGTATTCCACACACCTGGTCATACACCTGGTCACGTTGTGCTTTACAGTGAAGAAGCGCGTTTAGCGTTTGTGGGTGACGTTTTGTTTAACGGTAGCATTGGTCGAACTGACTTCCCACAAGGTGATTTCAATACGTTGATTAGCTCTATCAAAGAGAAATTGTGGCCTTTAGGCAATGATGTCACGTTTGTCCCTGGTCACGGCCCTCAATCGACTTTCGGTCATGAGCGTAAAACTAACCCGTTCGTTGCTGACGAGATGCCGCTTTACTAAAAGTGCGTGTACTAAGCATTATTCTGGCTCGGCGGCAGCTAAGTATCGCCGAGTCAGTCCCACAAAATCCTCAGCCTCACGATCTAGATCACTTGCTGATATAAATAGATCGTAGCCGTAGAAACCTCTCTGATACTTCATCCGGTTGGCGAGCATCGCTAACAAACCTTTGTACTCAATCCCATCTCTGTTTATATACGGTTTAGGGTCAAGCACCATATCCTCAAACTTATCTTCACACTGATTTTGTTTCGCGCCTAAGTAAAGCAGTGCTCGCTGGCTGAGGAGAATTTCTGTCGCTATACGAGGGCAGATTGAATTTAAGTAGGGTGAGTAGTGTTTTAGACGAATACCGATCCAAGGTAGCGGTTGGTGCCACCCTTCCTGTTGGTAGCTACAAATACCGATTGACTCAATATTTCGCCATCGGACGACCCAACCTCCTTTAAAAAGGTGTTGCTGAAAGTGAGAAGCTGTCAGCGTAAAAGTGACTTGGCTTTTCTTAATCATCAAGATGGCGAAACCAACGATTGCAGACATCAAAATGACCGACAACATGGCTTGCTTCCATCCCGGAGAAATGGCAACCAAAAACAAAGTGATGAGTGCAACGAGCAACAAAAGTATTCTGTTGATAGGGGAGTCGGGTTTGAAATGTGAATTTGTTAGGTGCAGCGTTTCCATGCTTATAACCTCATCGAATACTTGTCCAAAAATAAGTGGGTAGCTTTATGTGCATTGATTTGCATTTAAAATAAAACAAACCTCTGTTTTTATACCCAGTATTCAATAAATCCGTTCATAAAATATCTGATTAAATAGTAGACGTTCTATGCTTTGAGCGCATTTTTCATCGCGTTTCGCCGCTAAAACCTACAAATTGCTTGTGAATTTTGGTATAAAACGCGCTTCAAATTTTCATCCCTGCTGAGATGCAGTGAACTGGAGAAATATTCAATGAGACTTGCTCATAAGCGTAAAGTGCAGATGAAACTGCAAAAACGCATTAAAGCGACAGTAGCAAACTTAGCTGCAGCACCTAAAGCAGTGAAGCCTGTTGCGGAAAAAGCAGTAGCACCTTCTGTTGCTGAAAAAGCTGTTGCGGAGAAAGTAGTAGCTGATAAAAAAGTAGCTGCAGTGAAAACAGTTGATGTTGCCCTTACTCCTAAGCAACAACAAGTATTAGACATCGTTATGGCGAATGCTGAAGGTATTAACCCTAAAGGCATCGGTCTAGCTGCAGGTCAAGAAGATACTAAAGCGGCATCATGGGCTACTGGCGCACTAAAGAAGCTTCTTGAAGAAAACCTAGTTCAAAAAGAGCAGTTAGCAGGTAACAAAGTTATCTACAAAGCAGTTTAATTACCGCTACCGTTCTGGATTGAATACCTCGGCCGATGCCGAGGTATTTTTTTATCTTGGTATTGGAAATAATGCATTAAGTACTGACTTTAACACTACCAATAAGTGGTTTGTCACATTTTCTTAAATACTATGTAAATTTTTTGGCAGAAAAATACGTACGTATTGTCTTTTATTTTTATTCATAGATAAAAATATAATTTATTGATTTTGCTATTAACAGTCTTTTGTCATGACGATTGTCCTACGTACTTGTACGTAATACCTTAGGCTAATGCCTTATTGATGAATTACTCGCTTCCGTGTTCATGCCCATTTCGCATTAGACAACATTGTTACATCTTTTATACCGAATACAGCCAATCCTAATGAAATGGATGACAACAATAACCTTGGTGATAAAGGACGTGAACGATGAGTCTAATCCAAAAATCTTTAAAACGAGTGCTCAAAACAACCGCTGTCGCTGCCGCGATGGCACTCGCAGCGACTTCTGTAAACGCTGCTGAAAAAGTCTATCGTTTAAAGCTTGCTGAAACTTGGGGGCCTAATTTCCCAATTTTTGGTGATACCACAAAAAACATGGCCAAAATGGCGGAAGAGATGTCCAACGGACGTTTGCAAATCCGCATTGATTCCGCAAACAAGCATAAAGCGCCTTTTGGGGTGTTTGATATGGTTAAGTCGGGTCAGTATGACATGGGTCACTCAGCGTCTTATTACTGGAAGGGTAAGGTTCCAAACACACTTTACTTCACTTCTATGCCCTTCGGTATGTTGCCAACTGAGCAGTATGCATGGTTTTACTACGGCGGTGGTATGGAGCTGATGGAAAAAGTGTACTCTCCACATAACTTGATGTCTTTCCCTGGCGGTAATACCGATACTCAGATGGGCGGGTGGTTCCAAAAAGAGATCAAGTCCGTCGAGGACTTACAGGGTTTGAAAATGCGTATCCCAGGGTTTGCTGGTGAGATTTTGGCTGAGTTAGGTGCCAAGCCAACGAATATCGCCCCTGGTGAGCTATATACTTCTCTAGAGCGTCGCACAATTGATGCCTTGGAATGGGTTGGTCCATCGCTGGATCTACGTATGGGCTTCCACAAAATCGCGCCTTACTACTACACAGGTTGGCATGAGCCAGCGACTGAGCTTCAGTTCCTCGTTAACAAGCGTACCTGGAATCGTTTACCTGATGATCTAAAAGCGATTTTGCAAGTAGCCATGAAAACGGCCGCTTACGATATGTACACGCAATCGAAACACGAAAGCGGCAAAAACTGGGCATCTATTAAGTCTGAATACCCAAATGTTGAAGTAAAAGATTTCCCACCTGAAGTAGTAGCTGCGTTGCGAGAAGCAAACGATCGTTTGTTGAAAGAACATGCAGAAAAAGATGCTTTGGCGAAAGAGATTCAAGAGTCGCAAGCGAACTATATGAATCAAGTTCGACCATGGTCAGATATTTCGCACCGAGCGTACTTAAACAGTCAAGCTCAACAATAACGTTATGAAGCAGGCGATGCCGAGAGGTTTAGCCTGCTATCGAAGCCCAAGAAAACTTCATAATGAATGCTCCGCACCATAGCGGAGCGCATCTAAACGTTCCACGGAGTTCGGAATGAGAAGTCTTATTTATATTGAGCGATTATTTAACCGCTTTAGCGATTTCCTCGGATGGTTATCCAGCATCCTGTTTATTTTGTTGTTAGCAAACGTTGTGTACGACGTTGTCATGCGTTACGTGTTTAATGATGTGTCTATCGCATTCCAAGAAATGGAATGGCATCTATTCTCTGCCGTGTTCTTGCTTGGTGTGCCTTACGCAATTAAGTCCGGTGGCCATGTTCGCGTCGACATTTTTTATGAACGCTTATCTTACAAAGCACAATCCATCATCGACATCATAGGCACACTATTTTTCTTATTCCCTTTTTGCCTACTGGTAGCTTGGTTTGGTATTGATTTCGCCAAGGAAAGTTACGCGTTAGGCGAGACGTCTGGTGACCCAGGTGGCTTACCATATCGTTGGATTATCAAAGCGATGATTCCGCTGTCATTTTTCTTTATGGCGGTGAGTGGTATTGGATTGTTACTTCATTCAATCAACAAAATTGTCAACCCTCATCTCATCTATGCCGGTAATAACGGTAAGTCGTAAAAGGAAGTCATTATGATCGGTATAGTGATGTTTTTTGTTGCGCTCTTTGCGCTTCTATTGGGATTTCCCGTTGCCTTTACTTTTGGTGGTATCGCGCTGATTTTTGGTGTTTGGGCTGAAGGCATCGAGATGTTTGCTTTTATGCCATATCGAATTCAGTCCATTATGGAAAATACGGTGCTAATGGCCGTACCGCTGTTCGTTTTTATGGGGCTAGTGCTACAGAAAACGAAGCTTGCTGAACAGCTACTAGAATCAATGGGGCGTTTGTTCGGTGGCGTTCGCGGTGGTATCGCTATTTCTACCGTGTTAGTTGGCGCATTGCTTGCAGCTTCAACGGGTGTGGTAGGCGCATCAGTTGTTGCGATGGGCTTAATATCTCTTCCTGTGATGCTCAAGTACAATTACGACAAAGGTTTAGCGTGTGGGACTATTTGTGCGTCTGGCACGTTGGGCCAAATTATCCCACCTTCTATCGTGTTGATCTTGTTGGGTGATGTACTTGGCGTACCGGTAGGGGACCTATTTCAAGCTGCGATCTGGCCCGGTATTACACTTGTTGGCGCCTATGTGATCTACATTCTCATCTACGCGAAGTTGAACCCTCAAGCCGCACAGGCGATAGAGCGTGATGAGTCGATCAGTCGTAAACAAGAAGTGCTCACCGCACTGAAAGCTGTATTGCCACCTTTAGCATTGATCATCGTGGTATTGGGCTCCATCTTTGCAGGGATTGCAACACCAACAGAGTCAGCGGCACTGGGCGGTGCAGGTGCGATAATTTTATCACTATTGTATAAACAGTTTAGTTGGTCGATGATTTATGATGCATCAAAAGAGACAGTTAAAGTAACCGCAATGGTCTTTGCGATCTTACTTGGTGCGACCGCCTTTTCAATGGCATTTACCTACACTGGTGGTGATTATTTAGTTGAAGAGTGGATGTTAGAACTGCCGGGTGAAAAGTGGGGATTCCTTATTATTACCATGGTGGTGATTCTGATTTTAGGTTTCTTTATCGACTTCGTTGAAATCTGTTTTATCATCGTGCCAATTATTGCGCCAGTCGCTGAATTGATGGGCATTAATATGACGTGGTTTGCGATTCTTATTGCGATGAACTTACAGACGTCGTTCCTCACACCGCCATTTGGCTTTAGTTTGTTCTATCTAAAAGGTGTCGCTCCAGCAGGGGTTACTACGCGAGATATCTACAAAGGTGTGATGCCATTCATCGCGATTCAGATTGTTGTGTTGGCGTCTTTGCTGTTTTTCCCAGGTTTTTACGGTATGAGTTAATCACTCGATAATAAAGAGATTTTGTGAACTGAGAGTTTTTACCTTTTGAGACAAGTTGTTAAGCTGTTAATTATGTCTATGCAGACACAATCGATTCGTTTGTACTGCTAAGATAGTAAGCTGTAAAGGCAGCGTTTCATGGAGGGAAGGGATGCCTCTCAAAGCAAAGTTAATTCTGCTGACACTGATACCCGTGGTATTGGTGTCAGCGAGTATCAGCTGGATCTCTATCTATCAAACTAAGACCCTTGGCAAAAGGGAGGTGGAGATCTTTCATCAAAACCTGATCCAATCAAAAGAAGCGGCGCTGAAAGATACGGTCGACGTCGCTTTTGACTCCATTTCTTACATCTACAACGATCCGACTTTAGAAGAGAGTGTTGCCAAAACGCGTGTGAAAGCGATTTTAAATCGTTTGAGTTATGGGTCGGACGGCTATTTTTTTGCTTATGATAAATATGGTACCAACCTTGTACACCCAGTTCTTCCGGAGCTTGTCGGGGAAAACTTACTCTATCTTGAAGACGAAAATGGCGATCGCTTAATCGAAGCTCTATTGTATCAAGCGCAATCCGGTGGTGGATTTCATCAGTACCTGTGGCAAAAGCCATCTACGGGTGAAGTTGTCCCTAAGCTTAGTTACGCTGCATGGCTCGATAAGTGGGAATGGATGATAGGGACTGGGCTGTATATTGAGGATGTAAGCCGAGAAGTCGCCAATATGCGCGCGGCGGTGAACAAAAATATCGAAACGACATTTTTCTCAGTCGTCGTGATCTTAGCGGTGACCGTTGCTGTAATCATTGTTCTCACTCTGGCGATCAATCTGCACGAGCATCGCCTCGCTGATAAGAACCTGAAAGAATTGGCACATAAAACCGTGATGTTCCAAGAAGATGAGAAAAAGCATTTAGCGCGAGAACTGCATGATGGAATCAATCAGTTGTTAGTCTCCAGTAAATGTCATTTAGACTTAATGAGTCATAGACTGGAAGACGAAAAACTCAAATCCCACTTAGATAAATCACAACGATCGCTCGTCACCGCGATAAATGAGGTGCGGCATATTTCTCATCAGCTCCGTCCAAGCGCCCTCGATGATATCGGTTTAGAAGCAGCACTGACGACCTTGCTACAGGATTTTCATTCCCATTCCGGGATTGATATCGAGAGCAATTTCGATACTCAGCAGCACAAACTGACTTCGGAAGTCGCAACGACGCTATATCGCGTCGCTCAGGAGTCTTTGAATAACATTGAAAAACATGCGCGAGCGAAAAAAGTAACGGTTACTTTGCAAAAAATGGGCAATATGCTGCAATTACTCATACGTGATGATGGCGTTGGATTTGTGGTTAACCAAGCAGTGCACCAACAAGGGATTGGGTTAAGGAACATGCAAGAGCGTGTAGAGTTCATCGGTGGTGAATTTGAGCTAATGAGTGAGCTTGGCTTGGGAACAGAGATTACTGTGCTGCTTAATTTGGATGAAATAGTTTATGGATAAACCGATTAGTGTAGTGATTGTCGATGATCATCAAGTGGTATTGGATGGCTTCATGGCTCGTTTGGAGTTAGAGCCTGACATCGAAGTGGTGGGTACAGCAAGCAATGGCTTGGAAGCGATAGAGGTCGCAAAGCACTTGCAACCGGACGTCATATTGATGGATATCAGCATGCCAATAATGAACGGTATTGAAGCGACTGGTGGGATTAAAGAAGCTCGCCCAGAGAGCAAAATACTTATGTTGACCATGCACGATAATCGCGAGTACATCATGAAGGTCATGCAAGCTGGTGCCGTAGGATATATGCTCAAGGAAATCTCGGCCGAGAAAATGGTGCAAGCAATAAAAACGGTGAACCAAGGCTCGACGTATTTCTGTGAATCCGTCACACAAACACTCTTTACCCAAGAAGTGGTGCCTGCCACGCAAAAAACGAATCCTCTCAGCCGCAGGGAAGAAGCGGTACTTAAATTAGTTGCTCAAGGAAACAGCAGCAAAAAAATCGCCACTTTACTCAATATTAGTTATCGAACGGTAGAGACGCATCGCCATAACATTAAGCACAAGTTGGACTTACATTCGACGGCAGAGTTAGCAAAATATGCGTTTGAAACTGGCTTGACTGAGTAGGAGAGTAGTGCCCGCAAAAAGCGAGCACGTGGGAGCGAAACTAATCGGCTTTGGTAATGCTACCAAGCTCTAGCATTGGAGCAACATCGATGTCCTCTGCATTCATCATCGTCGAGATGCGTTGAACGGAAGATAGTAGAAGGGATTGCTCCCATTCTTCCAATTTTTGGAATCGATTAATGAAGTGCTCTTGCAGCGGCGTTGGTGCTTGTTTTAAGGCTTCTTGGCCCTTGCTCGTAAGTACAGCATGCACTTTACGCTTGTCTTGAACACTGCGCTGACGCTCAACAAACTGGCCTCGTTCTAGTCTATCTAGAATGGTCGTTGCGGTCGCTTGGCTCATGTTAGTGTGGCTAGACAACTGTTTAATCGTCACGTTATCTAAGTCATTGATAGCGCGCATCAAAATCAACTGTGGAGCAGTCAATCCAGACTCTTTGCTCAGCTTTTTAGAATGTAAATCAATAGCGCGGATGATCTGACGAATCGAGACCAATACTTCTTCGTACTTTTCCAATTTATTCATCCAGTCTGTAGGGAACATTTATCGAGGCGACACTAACTTAAATGCGCCCTTATTTAAAGGGGGGAAATCAAAAATTACCCCTACAATTTTACGCCGTGTCCTCAATACCATTTTGTCGCGCCTTTTCGACAAAATAAGAAGAGCTAAAATTATTATAGCAATAAATGTTTGTGGTCTAACTATTGTAGTAGTGATTTGTTCTATCAAAGGCCGTAACCACACAGTGAAAAGTAAGTTATTGGATTTTTTAATAGCAAAAAGATAGACAAAAACGTGTCAAATGATAGTATCTTTCGCCTTCACGGAATGCAAAACGTATCGTGTTCGAAAGATTTTTTTGTTTGGTACGTAAAAACACTACAAAAATAGAGAGGAACGATGACAAAGGGTATAGATAAGTACAGTATCGATAGTACCGACTATACGGTAGGTCAGGACAACGTTCAAAAATGGGGTTTTGATGTTCATAACCCAGTTTTTGGTATTAGTGCAGGTTTAATTGCGCTGTTTCTTGTCGCTGCATTAGTTCTAGATGCACATACCGCAAAGACGGCACTTGATGGGCTGAAGTGGAAAATTATTGGTTCATTCGATTGGTTGTTCATTATTGCAGGTAACATTTTCGTTATTTTCTGTTTGGCGCTTATCGTCTCACCAATGGGTAAGATCCGACTAGGTGGTAAAGACGCTGTTGCCGATTACTCGTTTATGTCATGGCTTGCAATGCTATTTGCAGCTGGTATGGGTATCGGTTTAATGTTCTGGAGTGTTGCAGAACCTGTCGCTTACTTCACCGGTTGGTATGAAACGCCACTTGGTGTTGAGGCAAATACACCAGAAGCTGCGAGATTGGCACTGGGTGCAACGATGTTCCACTGGGGCCTTCACCCATGGGCAATTTACGGTGTTGTAGCACTTTCTTTAGCATTCTTTGCCTACAACAAAGGCTTACCGCTATCTATGCGTTCGATCTTCTACCCACTTCTGGGTGATCGTGCATGGGGTTGGGCTGGCCACATTGTGGACATTCTGGCTGTGCTTGCGACTTTATTTGGTCTTGCTACATCCCTAGGTCTAGGTGCGCAGCAAGCAGCAAGTGGTATTCATCACGTATTTGGTGTTGAGCCAGGCCTAGGTCTGCAAATCGTCGTTATTACCGTGGTGACTTTACTTGCTGTTGTTTCAGTCGTACGCGGCATCGATGGTGGTGTTAAAGTCATTAGTAACATCAACATGGTTGTGGCGTTCTTGCTACTTCTCCTTGTTGGTCTTATCGGTTGGGCGGCGAGCCTAGGTTCGATTCCAACCACACTTATGGCATATGTAGAGAATATCATCCCACTAAGTAACCCGTTTGGTCGTACGGACGAAGCTTGGTTCCAAGGCTGGACAGTGTTCTACTGGGCTTGGTGGATTTCATGGTCGCCATTCGTAGGCATGTTCATCGCGCGTGTTTCTCGTGGCCGTACCGTTCGCGAGTTCATCACAGCAGTTCTGCTGGTTCCAACTGCGGTTACCGTTGTTTGGATGTCTGTATTTGGTGGCCTTGCGATCGAGCAAGTTGTTGATAAAGTAGGTGAGCTGGGCACAAATGGCTTGACTGACGTATCACTTGCTATGTTCCAAATGTTTGATGTTCTTCCATTTGGTAGCATGCTTTCTATCATCGCTGTTGTGCTGGTACTTGTGTTCTTCATTACGTCTTCTGACTCTGGTTCACTTGTTATCGACAGTATCACGGCAGGTGGTAAAGTCGATGCACCTGTACTTCAACGTGTCTTCTGGGCATTCATGGAAGGTGCAATTGCGGTTGCTCTGCTATGGATTGGTGGCTCCGAGGCTGTTCAAGCTCTTCAGGCCGGTGCCATTTCTACAGCACTGCCATTTACCTTCATTCTGCTTGCAATGTGTGTGAGCTTATTGATGGGTATGCGAACTGAGCGTCAGTAATTCGGCATTTTATAAAACCGTCTGACTAACAATTAATCAAAAGGCCAGCAATTTGCTGGCTTTTTTTGTGCGGTTTTTATGACGCTTGAGACAAAAAAATGACACATGAAAGTTCATATTTTACAAAGAGTTAATGTGCTATTTTGTTTTTTAAAAATTAGTGAATAGTCGTAAAAAAGTGTGTAATATTCATGCACCTTAACTGTTCTCCCAACTCAAAAAACTATAAATATGAAATTATCATTAAAACAAAAGCTTATAGGCGCAAGCCTTTCTGCTGTTGTTGTGATGGCAACAGCACTTACTTGGTTGTCGGCTGGTCAATTATTTGATCAGACTCGTTCAGGTGTCTATTCACGTGCGCAAAGTCTTAGTACTACTGCGTCAGAGGGAATTTCTGATTGGGTCAATATCCGTAAAGATATTGCCACTGCGTTCAACGACTACTCGACCGAGCAAGACGTTGTTCCTTTCCTACAACAAGCTCGCAAGGCTGGTGGCTTCGATGACATCTTCCTTGGTACACCAAACGGTGATATGTACCGCTCTCATCCGGAGCGTAACCGTGCTGATTATGACCCTCGCACACGTCCTTGGTACAAGGATGCTGATGCCGCGGGTAAGCAAATCATCACAGCCGCATATCAAGACGCAATCACGAATGCACTACTTGTGACCATTGCTGAGCCAGTAATGAAAAATGGTCAGTTTGTTGGTGTTGTTGGTGCGGACGTACTGATCGATCAGCTTATCAGCGATGTGATTAACTTAGATGCAGGTGAAAACGCGCATGCGATGCTAATCGACATGAATGAAGGCACCTTCTTAGCGCATCCAGATAAAAGCTTGACGCTTAAGCCTATCACCAGTGTTCTAAAAGATTTTTCAGAAGAGGCAATTGAGCGTGCCGCCGATGAAGGTCGTATCGAAGATACGGTAATCAAAGGAAAAGAGAAGCTTTACTACTTCAATAAAGTTCCTGGTACGCATTGGATGTTTGCGATTGAAATGGATCGCGCAACAGAAGAAGCAGGTCATGCGGTATTGCTACGAGATCTATTGTTCACTGCTGTGGCGATCACGATTGTGGTTATTCTTGCAGTTTCTTGGCTAGTTGGTTTCTTGTTCCGTGACTTGAACCGCGTATCAAATGCACTGGAAGAAATTGCATCTGGCGAAGGTGACTTAACGCAACGCCTAGAGCCACGCAGTGATGATGAAGTAGGTAAACTGGCGGAAAACTTCAACCGTTTTGTTGGCAACATGCACACAATGGTTACTAAGCTTAGCCACGTATCTTCTGCGCTTTCAGAGCAAGCTCGCACGACAGCACAGCAAGCTGAGGAGCGTAGTCAGCGTATCTCTTACCAGCAAGATGAAATCAACATGGTGGCGACGGCTGTGAACGAAATGGCAGCAGCGACACAAGAAATTGCAGGTAATGCTGATAGCACGGCAAGTAATTCAGAAGAAGCGGTTCAAGCTTGTTCACATGGTTCAAGCCAAGTAACTCAAACGCAAGGCTCTATTCAGAACTTAGCGCAAGAAGTTCAAGTTGCTACTGATGTGATTCAAGAGCTAGAAGCACACGGAAATAGCATCAATACGATTCTATCAACGATTCAAGGCATTGCAGAGCAAACGAACCTACTTGCACTGAACGCGGCGATCGAAGCGGCACGTGCAGGTGAGCAAGGCCGTGGTTTTGCTGTGGTTGCAGATGAAGTCCGCGTATTGAGCCAACGTACTCATGCTTCAACGCAAGAGATTCAAGAAACTATCGAGATGCTACAAGGCACAACAGCCAAGGCGGTCGGTATTATGGGTGACAGTCGTCGTCTAGCTGATACCAGTGTTGATGATGCCAATGCGGCTGCAGCGAGCTTGACGCAAATCCACACTGCTGTTGAGCGTATCAGTGATATGGCAACGCAGATTGCTTCAGCAGCAGAAGAGCAAGCATCGGTAACCACTGAGATCACTCGTAACACTGAAGGTATTCGTGATGTGTCTAACGAGCTGTCAGTCGAAGCTCATCAAGCAGCAGAACAAGCTGCTCACCTGTCTGAGCTATCACACGAACTTGAACAAGAGATTCAACGCTTTAAGCTGTAATCTTGTCTCAACCTAAGTAAAAAAGGAGCCATCTGGCTCCTTTTTTGATCGCTATTAAGCGTGAAGTATATTACAGCCAGAACTCACTGATGGGTTGCTCTTCACTGTAATGATGGGCGATTTGCGCTTGCAGTAGCTCTGCGGTAGCAATTGCATCGGTTAATGCATGGTGAGGCGTATAGTCTGGCAGCCCATAACGGCGTCGAGATTGCGCTAGCCGAACCGATTCTGGTTTTTTCCCTTTTAAACGCTCCCAGAGAGAGCCTGAACGTTTCTGTTGAATCGTTTCTTCAAGGTGCAGCGTATCTAAAACAGGAAACTCAATACCTTCCCCTAAACGGCTTTTGAGCGCTTTATCCAGAAACTCCCTCTCGATACGACGGTAATGAACAACAATGATTTTCCCGCTTAAGCATGGTAGCAGCTCGCTTAAGATATCGCCTAAGTCAGGTGCATCGATCAATTCGCTGTGAGTAATACCGTGTATAATGACTGAATCTTCATCGAGTGCACGCTGTGGACGTACCTTCCAATGACGCGAGTTACGTAGGAAAATTCGCTTCAGGTTAAACGGCACCAAACCAATAGTAATGATGTCATGTTTTTCAGGATTCAAACCCGTCGTTTCGAAATCTAACGCCACGAACTCCACCTCAGATAACGGTGTTTCTGGAGCAGGCGGCTTGTTGCTATAAAACGCAATTAAATTCTCATCCTTCGCCATCTCCAGCTTTTGTTCAAACTTCGTTGGCCACTGAATGGTTGGCTTCTGAAAGAGCTTTTTAATCATGCTAAACCTCACTTAAAGCTCTTGTTCGCTTGGTAGCGGAACTTAAGGAAATTTTGACCATTGCTTAGGATCTGGAATGCATCCTTTAGGTTGCGACGTTCAAACTCAGAGAGGTTTTCTGGTTCGATATTGTTATCAGGATCAATGCCTAGTTCCACATCCGTCGCTTGGTGACGAATACGCACCATGGAAATAAACTCTAACGCGTCTTTTAAGTCTTGTGCTCGACCTTTTGGCAAAATGCCAGCGTCAATGATGTCGTCGAGACGCTCAAACGAGTTCTGTGCACGTGAGCCAACTGCCAGAGAGTGAACACGAATTAAGTCGACCAGAGGAGCAGTACCGCGACGTTTGAGGTTGATGGAGTTGTTGTGTCTGCCATCTTTTTCCATCACGAAGTCTTTAAAGAAGCCTAGAGGTGGTGTTCTGTTTAGTGCGTTACGAGCCAAACACGCTAAGAAGCGGTTGTTCTTTCGAGCGCGACGAACAATAAAGCTAGTTAACTGTTCTGCCCATTTTAAGCGGCCATAGACACCATCCAAGTCGAAAAAGATGGAGGCGTTGAGTAGTGCTTTCGGGTTCGGGTTATCAATCCAGTCAGCAAAACACTCTTCCCACTCTGAACGAGTCATGCGCCATAGTGGGTTGGTTGCCATAATATCACCTGTGCAATATTTGTAGCCACAGGCATCTAACCCATCGCTGACGTATTTTGCTAGGGCTTCGAAGTATTTACCATGTTTCTCTTCTTGATAGGTCTCATCTAGAATGATGGCGTTATCTTGGTCAGTCACCAACAGTTGCTCATCTCGCCCCATTGAGCCAAGTGCAAGGAAACAATAAGGAATTGGCGGTGGGCCAAGCTCTTCTTCTGCCATTTCTAGCAGACGCTGTTTGAAGCTTCGGCCAATGACCGACATCGCGCTACCCACCATGTGAGAGTTGGCATCTTCATTGACCAGACGCACGAAGCTGCTTTTCACTTCTTCGGCAACAACGGCTAAATCTTCGATAGTCTGTTGTTGGAAAATACTACTCACCAACAACAACGAATTCTGAGATTCATAACGAACAATGTCGGTTGTTTCGATAATACCGATTGGTAATTGGTTTTTTACCACTGGTAGGTGATGTACGTTGTAACGCAGCATCGTTAACATTGCTTCATAGATGTAAGCGTTGTGGTCAAGAGACATGACCTCCGTGGTCATCACACTGGACACATCGTCCTGTGGGGACAAACCTTCAGCTAACACACGGGTACACAAGTCACGGTCAGTAATGATACCAAGTACTGGGGACTGTGGATCGTCTTCGTCACGAACGAAATCTGGGTCGACGATAAGTAAAGCCGATACGTTGTCATTCGCCATTTGCTGCGCGGCTTGCTGGATTGTCTGACCACGATCAATCGTATGAGCATCGCCAGTCAGCAAGGTTTTCACTTTCGACGTCGTCAGGTCATTAGCGTCTTTGTTTTCTGAAATGGCTTGGCGTAAACGAGCGCTATTTTCAACTTCAACAAAATCCGCAAAGGAATCAAAGTTATCGTAAATTTCTTGGAAAATGTCACCAGGAATACAGTAGAGCAGGGTATCCTCAATGGCTTTTACCGGAAAGCGGACTTTGTTATTGGTGAGCATGCCCATCTGGCCAAATAGGTCACCTTCGTCAAGGCGGTTATACAGCTCACCTTTGCGTCGATAAACTTCAACAACACCGCTTCGCACCACGTATAAATCTTGGATATAGTCTCCAAAATGGATGATGGGGGTATCTTCTCGGTAGTACGAGATTTCGACACTCTCTGTCACCTTGTTTAGTGTTTCTTCAGGGAGTTCATTGAACGGGGGATACTTGGCGAGAAAGTTGTAAATCTCGAGAAGTTCTGCATCCATCGAAGGCGCCTTTTAGTTCGCAAATAATAAAGTAATCTTAACTTAGTTTTAAAACAGAGTCTTATCTGAACCGCGATTTTCGTGCTCAGTCATAAGATTCTGACATATCGCACGATAAGGGAGCTTCATTTTTACTACTATATGGTCACCTCAATTGAAAAAGACGTCGTCGATATGTTTTCTTCGTGATGACTGATTAGCTCTTTGGCTGTTTCAGATCGTTATCACGTCTTTAGATTAAGCTATTCTTCTTGAGCCAAGTAGCTCAGGCGATGGAATACAGTGTTTAGATAATTCTCATGAAAGGAAGTCGAATGGTGAGAAATTTATTGCTTGTTTCTTTAGCTGCTTTGCCGGCGATATCAAGCGCAGCGGTCATGCACCAAGCAGAAAAATTTGGGTACGAACACATTCATTTGGATGTTGGTGCCGGAACGACAAACGAAGAATGGTTAGATAACTCTAATGCGACCACAGTTGGACTCGGTGGTAACTATTTGTTTACTGAGAACTGGTTGTTTAATGTTGATTACTCAGCGCAGTTTTTCCATCCGGATGATTTTACTCTTCGCATTGACCGCCTTTTGTTTGGTGGTGGTTACCGTTATGGAGTTACAGAGCAATTCGATATCTACGGGCTATATGGAATAGGCGCAATCAAAGCGAAAGCGACGGACGACAAAACGGATAATACGTTGTCTTCCGATAGCGAATTGATTCAAGCTGTAACTGTTGGGGTGAATTACTTGCTCAGTGAAAAGCTTATTGCGACAGCTGAAGTGGAGTTGAACCGTAGTGATATCGTTGATGAGAACAATTTTAAGATCGGTCTTAACTACCAATGGCATAAAGTCATCGGCACTGGTCTTTTTTATCAGTTTAGAGATACTGATTACAGCGGTGAAAGCTCAGATTACGTCAATGAAGTAGGGCTGAGTTTGAAGTTTGTCTACTAGATCGGACGGGGTCGTTTTTGGCGTTAAGTTAAAACAAAAAAGGTCAGCTTATGCTGACCTTTCCTTTTAACAAAGTATGCGACAGTCGATTATAAAACCGCTGCAATGCCTTTACACAGAGGGCCCATATTTGACTTCGTCATACCAGCAACACTGATTCGGCCAGAACCGACAATGTAAATACCGAACTCTTCTTTAAGGCGGTTAACTTGCTCTTTAGAAAGACCAGAGAAAGAGAACATACCATTTTGACGTTCGATGAAACTAAAGTCTGCGTCCACACCCTCTGCTTTTAGTGTCGCTACAAATAGTTCACGCATTTCTTGAATACGGTCACGCATTTCTGCTACTTCAGCTTCCCATTCCGCACGCATTTCGGCGTTGCCAAGAATGTGAGTCACGACAGCGCTGCCGTGTGCAGGTGGGTTAGAGTAGATAGAGCGAATAATGGCTTTAACTTGAGAAAATGCGGTTGTTGCGACTTCTTCTGACTCAGCTACTAACGTGAAGGCACCTACGCGTTCATTGTATAGGCCAAAGTTTTTCGAGAAAGAGCTCGCGACTAGGATTTCTTTGTTGTACTTAGCAAAAGTACGAAGACCTGCAGCATCTTCTTCCACACCTTTAGCAAAGCCTTGGTAGGCGAAGTCGAACAGAGGAAGCAATTTCTTCTCTGCGACAAGTTTCGCCAATGTTTCCCATTCTTCAGCCGTAGGATCGATCCCTGTAGGGTTGTGACAGCAGCCGTGTAGAAGCACGATGTCGCCTTCAGATGCAGATTGCAGATCATTTAGCATCGCATCGAAGTCTTTGTCTTTTGTTTCAGCATTGTAGTAGCTGTATTGTGCCGTTTCGATACCAGCAGCAGTAAATACGCCGTTGTGGTTCGCCCATGTTGGGTTGCTGATCCAGATCTTTACATCGCCTAGTTGACGTTTAATGAACTCGCCGGCAACACGTAGTGCACCAGTACCACCCGGAGCTTGAGCTGTTTTAGCGCGTTTTTCGTTTACAATTTCTGCATCAGAGCCGAAAAGCAGTTTTTGCACTGCAATACCGTACTCTGCTGTGCCTTCGATGGTTAGGTAAGATTTGGTTTTTTCAGTTTCAACAAGTGCTGCTTCAGCTTTCTTTACTGTCGCAAGAACGGGAGTTTCGCCTTGCTCGTTTTTGTAAATACCTACGCCAAGGTTAATTTTGTCTGCGCGAGCATCTTTTTTAAACTCTTCAGTAAGGCCAAGAATAGGGTCAGCCGGAGCGGCAACTACTTTTTCAAACATAATCTTCATCCATGTTAATCGAAGGGGTGTGCTAACATTTATACCTTTCAGCAATATTGGTTACAACCGTTACTGAAAAGAAAACCTAAAAAAGTTGCGATTTGAAACAGAATTCTAACATAACTAAAGCTTTTGCCATGAAAACGTTTGGTAGGCACAGAGTTTGAAGGGCATTTATGCCATGGTTGGAGAAGTTTTGCACACATCCCAATCGTTTCAATTCAGTGCTTTGCGTTAACGCGTTTATAGTTGTCTAGTGAGGATTTGTTGAGACAAAAACGCCCCACCAAAGGTGGAGCGTTTACTGTTAGAATTATGGATATCGGTTGGGGTTATTTCTTCAGATTGATTTCCGACTCAACCGCATTGGTTTCGATGTCAGGGTTTGAAGAAAGCTTTTCAGTCGCCCAGTCATTCACATGCTTTAAGATCGCTTTTAACGCGTGCTTTTCGGTTGGTACTTCTGTCTTTTCAACTTCAAGTTTTTGCTTCGGATGCGTACCCGTCGCATCTTCTGCAACGTGTAACCAATCTGGATGCCAGTAATAAGGTTGGCCGGAAGGAGAGCTCCAAGAATGTACGCCGTTGGATTCACCTTTGTATTTAATATCTTCTTCGTTGTATTTCGCCATTATTGTTTTCTCTCATAATCCATGAGTTGAGGTGTGCATCACCATTACTATTTAAATGTAACAGATGTAATGAAAATTAATGTGATAACAATCGACTTATTTTGCCCTTTGAACGCTATAGAAGATGCGTACTTCTCATTCAGGAGAATTTACTATTTGGCAGGTTTTAGCTTTATTTGTGTTTAAAGCATACGACGATGGATTCGCCTACCTAATGCTATTCTTGAACGGTGATAGAGCCTAAACTACTCGTCATTCAAGTGTTTGAGAATCGCCGCTTTTGCATGCTCTTCTGTCGCTGTTTCTCCATCAGGGACTTCAAGGTCAGCCTTTTTGTGTTCACCCAAAGCATCTTCAGCGATATGCAGCCAATCAGGATGCCAATAATAAGGGGTGGTACTGCCAGGATGGTCCCAACTATGTACACCTTTATGTTTTCCGCGATACGAGAGATCGTCCATTGTAAAAACTTTCATCGCTTCCTCCTGATTTAAAGACCGTAGCTCGAAGTGAGTTTAACGAACTCAGTCCAACGTAAAACCTTGGCTTTTAGATATTGCAAAGATGTGAGGCAATATGTGTGTAACAGTCAAAGTATGGGATATAAACTCTCACTTCGTGGCTGAAATATCTATTGATAAGCTTGATAAATTACGTTGCTAAATTGAATACTCCCATATCAGAATGCTGGCGCGAAGTATGCTATGGTGCGGCTGTAAGTGAAATGAGGGAAACATGAACCGATACCGTCAACTGGCTGAGCTGTTCAAAACGCAGATTCAGCAAAATACATGGAGAGCAGGGGAAAAGCTGCCATCAGTGCGTGTAACAAGCCGAAACCATTCTGTCAGCGCAGGTACGGTATTACAAGCTTATCAGCTGCTCGAAGCACAAGGTTGGGTCGCAGCGAAACCTCAGTCTGGATACTTTGTGACTGCGGAGTTGGACCGCTTCGAACCGAGTTCTCCAGCCACTTCCGTTTATCGCTCTAGCATCAACGATGAACTTTACGACTACCTCAAAAATCAGGCCTCACCGAATGCGGTGAAGTTTGGCTCCGCGTTTCCAGACCCAGCATTGTTCCCATTAGAAGCGCTAAACCGCAACCTAGCCAGCTCAGGCAGGAAGATGGGGGCAGAGACGTTATTGGATAACTTGCCGCCGGGCTGTGAGTCTCTACGCCGTTTGATTGCTCAACGGTACATCCAACAAGGTATGGTGTTTACCCATGATGATATTGTCGTTACTTCTGGCGCATTAGAAGCGTTGAATTTGAGCCTTCAGGCCGTGACCCAGCCTGGAGATACTGTTGTAGTTGAATCACCGACGTTTTATGGCGCACTTCAAGCGATTGAACGTTTAGGTCTAAAGGCGATAGAAATAACGGTGGATCCGTTAACTGGACATTCAGTGGATCAAATTGAAGCGACTTTTGCCGACAATGATGTTCGCGCATGTTGGTTAATGACTAACTTTCACAATCCAACAGGAACCTTATTAAGTGACGGGCAGAAGCAACGTATCGTCGAACTGGCTGATAAATACGATGTGTACTTGATCGAAGATGATGTGTATTCAGAGCTTTATTTTTCTGAAAAAAAGCCAAGCTCACTTAAAGCTTTTGATACACAAGAGCGCGTGTTGCATTGTGGATCATTTTCAAAAAGCCTTTGCCCTGGCTATAGGCTGGGCTGGGTGGTAAACAAACGCTTCAATGAGCAACTTCAAAAGCTGCAACTTATCTCGACGTTGTCAGGCAGCGCGCCAATCCAGCAGGGTATCGCGCATTACTTGCAAAACGATAGTTATGATAGCCATCTTAGAAAACTGCGAAAGAATCTTGAGCAGCGGCAATTGGCGTTTATTGAACTGGTTGATAAGTACTTTCCCCAATCGATTCGTTACACGCAACCGGAAGGCGGCTATTTTCTTTGGATAGAACTGCCGAAAACAAAGTGCGGAAAAGCGATTTATCAGAAGTTATTGGAAGCGAACATCACTGTAGCATTTGGTCAGTTGTTTTCTGTCGCTCCAAATTATGAGAACTACCTGAGGCTTAATACATCGTTACCTGTAAATGATGAATTAGAACAAGCCGTGAAGACGGTCGGAGAATTACTTCATTAGCCAACTGTTTACCTGTTTTTTGCTCAAACTGTATCAGTGGACGATACCGAAGCTGTGTTTCAATCATGGGCAGACAACCATTTAGGTTAGGAGCCGTAATGAAAAAGCAGTTGGTAAAGCATGAACTTAGGTTGATGGGTGTTGCTATTTTTAGCGCATTTTTGTTGGTGTTTGCACACTTGATATTGGCGAAATCTTTTTCTCATATGGTTTGGACGGAATACACTGCTGCCGTTATCCCATTTGTGATGTTTGGCTTGTGTGTGGTTGGAGTAAAATACGCAGCGCGAGCAGATGAGGATGACGACGAAAATAACAACTAGAGTGCATACACCGGTTGCTAGAAAATCATTCGTACAAATAAAAGACCTCCACATGGGAGGTCTTTTTAATTCGATATCACTAAAAAGTGATTAGAAGTTCGCAGAGCGAGGAGTACGTGGGAATGGGATCACGTCACGAACGTTGCCCATACCAGTGACGTAAGATACTAGGCGCTCAAAGCCTAGACCGAAGCCTGCGTGTGGCACTGTACCGTATTTACGTAGGTCGCGGTACCAGCTCATGTGTTCAGGATCGATACCCACTTCACGCATACGTGCATCTAGAATGTCTAGGCGCTCTTCACGCTGAGAACCACCGATGATTTCGCCGATGCCCGGTGCTAGAACGTCCATCGCTGCAACTGTTTTACCGTCATCGTTAGCACGCATGTAGAATGCTTTAATGTCTTTCGGGTAGTTCTTAACGATTACAGGTGCTTTAAAGTGTTCTTCAGCAAGGAAACGCTCGTGCTCAGAAGACATATCGATACCCCATTCAACTGGGAACTCGAACTCACGACCTGAATCAAGAAGGATCTGGATTGCGTCAGTGTAGTCAACTTGCGCGAAGTCAGAAGAAACGAACTGCTCTAGACGAGTGATTGCTTCTTTATCGATGCGTTGAGCGAAGAACTCAAGGTCATCACGACACTCTGCAAGCACCGCTTTAAACACGTACTTGAGCATGTCTTCAGCCAGTTTCGCTACATCATCCAGTTCTGCGAACGCAACTTCAGGCTCAACCATCCAGAATTCTGCTAGGTGGCGGCTTGTGTTTGAGTTTTCAGCACGGAAAGTAGGGCCGAAAGTGTAAACTTTGCTTAGCGCACAAGCGTAAGCTTCTGCGTTTAGCTGACCAGATACGGTTAGGAACGTCTCTTTACCGAAGAAGTCTTCGTTGTAGTCAACTTTACCAGCGTCAGTGCGAGGAAGGTTTTCCATGTCTAGCGTAGATACGCGGAACATTTCACCAGCGCCTTCAGCATCTGAAGCCGTGATCAACGGCGCAGATACCCAGAAGTAACCTTGCTCGTGGTAGAAGCGGTGGATTGCTTGAGATAGGCAGTTACGTACACGTGCTACTGCACCGATTACGTTTGTGCGCGGACGTAGGTGCGCAACTTCACGTAGGTACTCGATTGAGTGACGAGTTTTTGCCATTGGGTAAGTTTCAGCATCTTCAACCCAACCAACCACTTTAACGTCAGTGGCAGCAAGTTCGAAGTCTTGACCCTTTGCAGGAGATTCAACAATCTTACCAGTTACTTCAACAGAGCAGCCAGTCGTTAGCTTTAATACTTCGTCTTCGTAATTATTAAGATTATTTGGGACCACGGCCTGAATCGGGTCGAAACAAGAGCCGTCATATATGGCAAGGAAAGAGATTCCAGCTTTGGAATCACGACGTGAACGGATCCAGCCACGAACAGTCACTTCGCTGTCTACTGCTAGCTGACCTTTCAATACGTCTGATACAGGCGCGTAAGTCATGTTTTCAATATTCTCCATTGAGGTAAAAATTCAACTCAACGCTTACTTAAAGTACTTGTCTAATAACATTTTTGTTCAAAAAACAAGCTAAGAGCTGAGTTGGGTAGCATTTTACAGATTCAACGAGACATATTACCTGTCAATTCGCTCGCATCAACCTTTATATTCGTTTTGATGGGGAGAATCTCTCTATTTATTCACTCTTTTGTGCTCTGAAAGTGTGAATTGGTTTAGTAATTGCTCTAAACGTTCGGATAGATGCTCTAAATCAACACTAATATCACGCGTGTGCGATGCCGATTGCGATGTGTCGTTAGCATGCAGTGTGATCACATCTATTTTAGATTGAATATGCTGACTTACATCAGATGTGGTTTGCGTCTGGTTTTGGATATCTTCTGCATGTCTGAGCACTTGGCGCATTTCGTCAACAACGTTATGCATTGTGGCTGATAGTGCCTCGACATCGACAGAGCGTTGATGAGCAAACTGGCAGACGGTATCAACAGAAGTTAATGACTCTTCACTTCCTTGCTGGAATTGAGAAATGATATGTTCAATATTACCAGTGGCTTCAGCCGTCCTAGAAGCCAGGTTACGCACTTCTTCCGCGACGACCGCAAAACCGCGCCCTTGCTCTCCGGCTCGGGCGGCTTCAATAGCAGCATTCAACGCGAGCAGATTGGTTTGTTCTGCAATACCCTTAATAACCACAAGAATGGACGACACTTCTTCGGTTCTTTGATTTAGAGAGCTGATTTTTTCCCGTACGGTATCAATGTTACTTACTAGTTGTTTGATGTCTTCACTTACATTGTGTGCTTGGCTTGCACTATGAGTGGCGACATCAACGGTGTGATTGACCAAAACAGTAGCGTTGTTAGTCGAGTCCTCAACCGCAGTTTGTTGCTGCAGCATATCGGTGATATTGCTTTGTACTTCGCTGGTCTCTAGCTGTTGGTTATTGGCAGCTTTATCTGTGGACTGCGCGACAGCAGTTAGTTTACTCGCGGAGTCGGCAAGTGAGTGAGAGGTGTCTTGCACACGTTCTAAGCTTTCGGAGACCGTATCCATGAATGAATTGATGGCAGTAGAAAGTTGGCCCACTTCATCCTGTTGGTGATGCATAAGTCGTTGAGATAGATCTTTGCTATGGCTCACATTCGACATGAATTTCGACGTTCTTTGAATTGGTCGTACAATGATTTTCTGAATCAAACTCATCGTTATGATGAAGCCCACAAATGCGATTACGGCCATTATTCCCATCGCAAACATTGCCTGTTTACTGATCATTGAATTGACATGATTCATGTTGTATTCCAAGCGAATCGCGCCCAACACTTCTCCTGCTGGTGCAACGTGGCAAGAAACGCAGTTGGTGCCACGGTAATTTTCGCTCGATTTCATTGGTAGCGCGACTACTAACCCTTTGCCCCAATCGGCTGAGATTGGTTCAATCACCAGTTCACCATTCAACGCTCGTTGATCAATATCATCGACAGGCTGCTGGTTTTGTTGCCCAGGTCCGTAAAGTTTGGTCACAGTATCAGCTCGCAACACGCGAACTGCTTCAATGCCTTCTTGGGCCAGGGCTTTTTGACGTAAGGTCTCTTTTTGCGACATGGTGCCCGTAAGCATCATCATATTTAGGCTATCGAAATAATTACTAGCCTTATCATGGAGTTGTTCACTAAGAACATCATTGATTAAGGTTTTTTGTTGATGGTATTGGTAAGCCGTAGAGGCAGCTAGAACGCAGCTGAAGACAGCAATTAACGCCAGTAAGAGCTTAAAAGTGATAGTTGAGCGCATAAATTTATAAGTGTAATTGGAACGAACTGCACAATATTAATGTGCACAAATGCGCACTGCGAACAACGAAATGAATGATTGTGACCCCACACATGTTGGGGATATGTAATTGTGATGTGAGTGCTGTGTAATCAAATGTTTGGCGCGTGACAGAAATACGGCGCTTTGGTGTGAGTGATAGCAAAGAGGCCAGGAACTAGCGGAAGTTTTTGCTACGCTTGTATGGGGTAACGCTTGTCTCTTGGCAGCGAATTCCTTAGTATTGCCTGTCTTTTTAAAGCCTGAGAATCAAGATGAAAACAGAATTATACAAAGAGTTTATGTTCGAAGCAGCACACCATTTGCCACACGTACCAGAAGGTCACAAGTGTGGTCGTTTGCACGGACACTCTTTCCTTGTTCGTCTTTATGTAGAAGGTGAAGTTGATCCACATACAGGTTGGGTAGTGGATTTTGCAGAGATCAAAGCTGCGTTTAAACCAATTTACAATCGCTTAGACCATTACTACCTAAACGACATTGAAGGGTTAGAGAACCCGACTAGCGAAGTGTTAGCAAAATGGATTTGGCAGCAGCTTAAGCCAAGCTTACCACTGCTAAGTAAAGTAGAAATCAAAGAAACGTGCACAGCGGGTTGTATTTACAAAGGCGAATAAGTCACTTTCTATTGAGCATTAAACAAAGGCAAGCGAGAAGCTTGCCTTTGTTGTATCTGAATGGCCCAATTTTGATTATGCTTCACCAGTTAGCTTAATGGGTGTCGTAGAATCCATTCTTTTTCATTATCACCCAATGTTGTTTCCTCTGTATTAATGAATCCGCACGCATCAAAAAAACTGATAGCGTATTGCTGACTTTGTGGAACAGTGGCGCAAAGAGAGGTGCTTTTAGGGTTAATGGTATACGCATAAAGGAACAGTTTACGCAATGCCTCACTCCCAACCCCTTGACGTTGGAAACGTTGATCAATCATCAAGTACTTAAGCTCCAGTTCGTATCGTTTAGCAAACGGCGCATGTTGGGAGAAACCTTTATCGATAACAAGATAGCCTACTAATAGATCATCAGAATAAATCGTAAAGAACGCCTCTGACTTACTACGTTTTTGATAAGCCATTTCAAACGGTGTAAAAAATCCTTTTTGCTCTTCTTGCACATCCAATTGCATCAAGCTTGAAAAATCTTTCAGTTTGGTGGGTTTAATCGCAATCATCGCTCAATCACAAATTGGCGGCATACCTTTATGCCACCACGAGTTTTTATAGAGTATTAGATCTATTTTAAGTAACTAACCGAGTGAAGAAAAGCTAGCAATGAAGAGGGTAATAATAACCTTGGTGAATATAGGCGCCCAATGTTGTGAGTAAGTGAGCACTGTCTGCCGTTTCTACGCCTTCAACAATGACCGTGCAGCGATACGTATTGCCCATAGCAATTAACTGACGCAAGGTTTCTATCTTTTTATCATCAGATTTTAGGCCAATAACAAATTCTCGGTCGATTTTGAGGTAGTCCGGATTCAGCTTGCTGATAAGCGCCACATTATTATTGCCGGTGCCAAAGTCATCAATACTGATTTTACAATCCAGAGCTTTTAGTTTCGCGACATTGTCATAAATCTCAGAGGTATAGTACATCGATGCATTTTCTGTGATTTCGATTGTCAGCAAACGGCAATCCCGATTAGATAGCTCTCTATATAGGATTGAAAAGTTACGCCCTCGCAGCAAAGAAGGACAAACGTTAATGCTGATAGGGATGGGCAACGCTTTTTGTTTGGTGTAGATGGAATCAATCACCAGTAAGGTATGAGTTAGCAGCAATCCATTGCGGATCAGTGTTTCAATAAACCGTTGCGTATTTTTTACCTTAAACCGGGAGAGGGCTTCGTAGTGCACAATCTTTTGTGCCGAAGTGTTATAAATCGGCTCCAGTTTTATTTTGAACTGTCGAATTGCGCACAAGTAAGCCATAAAGGCTTGTAGGGAGCGGTGACGCAGTATAATGAGAAAAAGTAAGCTCAGTAGAATGATACTTTGAAACGGCCCAGAGATGTAATACACCTCTTTATAGCCACTATTCTTTACGTGATAATTGAAAAAGCGTTCATTGGTGTTACCAATCTCTAACGACGTTCCGGTATTCGTTGATAGCTTCATACCGGAAAGAAAAAAACGTGAAATATGATTTTCAACATTGTCGGATAAGTTAATGTTTTTAACACGAACCAAAACAGTTGCGTTATTTAAGTCAAATGATTGGGTAGTGTAATTGCTATTGTTACTCCACTCTTCAAACGCTTTTTTGCTGACAGGGACAACGGTTTCTGGAGTGACTAAGCATCGAATATTGAAACGATCTAGCATCATGCTCGACTCCACCAACTTCACATTATCAAATAGTGACTTCAGTTCGCTTTCATTAGCAAAGCAACTCCTGCGGGAAAGGTTCTCTGCAATTTCGAAGGCGTTATCCAGATAATTATGTTTAACGATGCTGTTTATCGCGTAGTAACAGATAGCAAAGAAAATGATCGCAGTGATCAACACAACCCACATTGCTTCTGAATAGATCTTTTTATTACGCAGGCAAATACGAAGCGCTTTGCGAAGACTATTGGTTGTGTATTGATTGATCTTCTGTTGATGTTCGATGCCATTCTGATGGTTATTTTGCATAGTAAAAGGAATGAAGTATCCGGTCCGGTGAATGTTTTCGATAATGTTTTTGTTAGTGGTTAAATGTTCTTCCGTGAGCTTGCGAAATTTCTTTCTTAGAGCGGCCACCGCGTTTTTAAAGCCATTTTCAGGCAGTGTCATTTTGTATTGTTGAGTGATTTTGCTTTCTATTAACCGCTGACTAATCGGCGTATTTAAACTGCCGTATGTGGCGATAGTTGACAGAATGGCGTACTCATTTGGGTTGACAGGAATGGAGTGGTGGAGTGACTGATTGAGCTCTAGAGATATTTCGTTTTCGGACAAGCAAACGCAGATTTGGTTTCCAATTTCAAACCTAATCATGTGTTGATGTGCTCCAAGTTTAATTTTTGGCTACGTTATCAATAAAGCTAGGGAAGAGATGTGATTTTTTACTGAGATATCCATAATATTTGGATATATTCAACGTTTTAGGTTTTTTTTTACTTGTCCTGATAACGTATTCTCCTAGGTTTTTGGGGTATAAAAAAACCCGAGCATAAACTCGGGTTTTGATTGGTATTCAGAAAGTCGTATTAGCAAATCACTTTGATTGCTAGACCACCTTGAGATGTTTCGCGGTATTTCGCGTTCATGTCTTTACCTGTTTCTAGCATGGTTTCGATAACCTTATCTAGAGAAACAGTTGGAGCTGAAGAGCGACGTAGTGCCATGCGAGTTGAGTTGATTGCTTTTACTGCCGCAATACCGTTACGCTCGATACATGGAACCTGAACCTGACCTGCAACTGGGTCACACGTTAGACCTAAGTTGTGCTCCATCGCGATTTCTGCTGCCATACATACTTGCTCTGGGCTACCACCCATAAGCTCAGCAAGGCCTGCTGCTGCCATAGAACATGCCACGCCAACTTCACCCTGACAGCCAACCTCTGCACCAGAGATAGACGCGTTACGCTTGTAAAGACCTCCGATTGCGCCAGAAGCTGCAAAGTAACGGATGTAATCTTTTTCAGTCACAGTTTGGATGAACTTATCGTAGTAAGCCAGTACCGCAGGGATGATGCCACACGCACCGTTAGTTGGTGCCGTTACTACGCGGCCACCAGCTGCGTTCTCTTCGTTTACTGCGAAAGCAAACATGTTTACCCAATCAACAACAGACATTGGGTCGTTTGTCGTCTTTTCTGAAGTAAGTAGCTGCTGGCGAAGTGCTGCTGCACGACGAGGCACGCGTAGTGGACCAGGCAAAATACCTTCTTCATTCATACCGCGATCCATACACTCGCGCATTGTGCGCCAGATGTTCGCGAAATAAGTACGAGTTTCTTCATCTGAATGAAGCGCATGCTCATTCTTCATGGTTAGTGCGCTGATGGACAATCCACTTTCGTGGCATTGGTTAACCAGTTCCTCTGCCGTTGTAAACGGGTAAGGTACTTTTACTGGGTTTTCAGCTTCTTTACCGAAATTTTCTTCATCAACGATGAAACCACCGCCGATAGAGTAGTAAGTTTTTGAGTACGCTTTTTCGTCATCAATCCAAGCGTGGATCTGCATGCCGTTTTCGTGTAGCTCTAGGTTTGTTTTGTGGAAGTTCATTCCACCTTCACGTGGGAACGATACTGTGTGACAGTGCATGCCAACAGGAAGGCGTTCAGTTTCTTCTACACGAGCGATAAAGCCCGGGATAGAATCGATATCAACTTTCTCAGGAGTGTTGCCTGCAAGACCCATGATGATAGCAATATCTGTGTGGTGACCTTTCCCTGTCAGTGATAGTGATCCATAAACGTCAACGGTGATTTTAGTGATGTCGCGCAGTTTTCCCATTGCACGAAGATCATCAATAAACTCTTTACCCGCTTTCATTGGGCCTACAGTGTGTGAGCTTGAAGGTCCAACACCGATTTTATAGATATCAAAAACACTAATCATATCGATTACCTCAGAAGAAAGCCTCCCAAGGGGAGTTGGGAGGCTTAATTTTATCGTTATATTTTTGGATTAATCATACTGCACTGGGCAGAGATGATTAAAGAGCGCCGTAGATTACAGAACTAATTGCAGCAAGACCACAGATTGCTGTGAAAATTTGCACAGGTGCTGAAGTTTTGTACTTAGCCATCGCAGGAACTTTTTGCATTGCGAAGATTGGCATCAAGAATAGGATTGCCGCAATCATCGGTGCACCCATTGTTTCAATCATACCTAGGATGCTTGGGTTAACGATAGCAACGATCCAAGTTGTGATTACAATGAAGATTAGAGACATCTTCTCGATCTTACTTACTGGTGATTTTGAACGAGATTTCACTAGACCAACTAGACCTTCGTGCGCACCCAAGAAGTGGCCAAAGTAGCTAGAGGTGATCGCTGCGAAAGCAACCAATGGACCCATGTAAGAGATCAGTGGAGATTCATGCACGTTTGCTAGGTAAGAGAGAACAGAGATGTTTTGCTCTTGCGCCGTTGCTAGTTGCTCTGGAGACAGAGAAAGTACAACAGAGAAAACGAAGAACATAACAAAGCCCATCAGCATCATTGCTGCGCCACCGGTGATAGCGTCAGTTTTCTTAACTGCGTCATCACCGTATACACGACGTTGCTCTTTAGAGAACTGAGAAATGATTGGGCTGTGGTTGAAAGAGAACACAATAACAGGGATTGCTAGCCAAACGATAGCTGGCATTGCACCCCAGTCAGGTGACACTTCCATCATTGAAGTGTTCCAACCAGGAATTAGGTATACAGACAGTGCTAGTAGGATGAACACGAGAGGGTAAACCATTGCTGAAGTTGCTTTCAGCATAAGCTCTTTACCGAATACTACGCCTGCTGTCATTGCAGCAATAAGTGCACCAGAAAGTAGCCAGCGAGGAATAGATTCCATGCCCATTTGGTTAACTAGGAAAGAGTCAACTGTGTTTGTGATACCAACACCGTAGATAAGTACGATTGGGTAGATAGCGAAGAAGTAAGCGAACGTAATAAGGTTTGCGCCAGTCTTACCAAAGTGCTCTTCTACTGTGTCGGTGATGTCCGCTTCAGGGTTTTTCGCAGAAAGAACGAAACGAGCTAAAGATTTGTGTGCGAACCAAGTCATTGGTGCTGCGATTAGGGCTAGGATTACTAATGGCCAAAAGCCACCTGCACCTGCTTTAATAGGAAGGAACAGTACACCTGCACCTACTGCCGTACCAAAAAGGGACAGACACCAGGTAAAGTCTTTGTAAGAAAACTTACTAGACGATTGTGCGGTAGAAACCGCAGAAGTAGTTGTATTCATTTTTTAGTTACTCATTTTGGGAACAGGAAATAAGTCGGGAGTAATTTTGCAAGATTTTACACTAGGAAAATTAGATCTAAATCATTTATTGCTTACGCTTATTGAATGATATGTCAAAAACCTGCTTTTTATCACGAAAATGATGTGCTACTCGTGATTTCTGCTAATGAGTAAAATTAGAAAAACTTATCAATAGGGCTGTTTGTATAAATTTATTTCACCGCAAGCGTTTGCGGTGAAAATGGAAAATTAATCTAATGTGAATGAATGTTTATGAAGCAACGTTTTATTAATATTGATGCGCATAATGATCGCGCCTATAAAAGCACCGATATCAACAACTGTTTAATGTGAAATAATATGTTTTTGCATTGATTCGATAATTTGTGCCGTCATGCCCCAGATGAAATGCTGTCTATATGGGATAGCAAATACACGATGACTGCTTCTTTTTAGGTCAAATTTGGTGCTATACAATTTTTTGGGGTTCAGAATATGGTTGGCAGGAACCTCAAAAACTGACTCTACTTCATTTGGGTCAATATGCGTTTTATATTCCGGAGAAACAAAAGCCAAAAAAGGTGTCACATTAAACTGACTAATCGTTGGTAGTGTAGGCAGTTGACCAAACACATGAATATGCTCATCTTCTATCCCAACTTCTTCTTTGGTTTCTCTTAAAGCGGTATTCACGAGCTGAATATCTTCCTGCTCATATTTGCCACCGGGAAAGCTGATTTGTCCCGGATGATGGCGTAAGTGGGCTGCACGCTTAGTCAGAATGACTTGTAACCCGTCATCGCGTTCCACAAAACCGATTAAGACTGCCGCATCTCTCAGGGACTTTTCTTTCATCCATTTCAGTCGTGCAAGGGACTCTTTGTGGTAGCCCGTTGGAAGCCGAAATTGAAAGTTCTGTAGTAAATGAGTTTTGTCGATAACCAAACTGAGTCCTTATTTATCGTGCCTAACCATTATTTATTATACTCAAAGACGGCAAAGCGTATGGCGTTATCGTTACTGGTTGCCAAATAAAGCATTCACATTAAAACACTCGCCAGCACTTTCCCTCTTTGTGTTGTGTGTCTCACTCTGCTTGAACATATTAATTTGAAACTTATAAGGTTATACACCATTCTTTATTTTAGGACGTCACTATAGGGCAAGCATTGGCCAATGAAAGGGATTATTTTCACCGAGTTCATGGAGTTAGTAGAAGAGAAATTCGGTCTTGATGTGTTAGACCAAGTTCTCGACCTTTCTAACGATGAAGGTGTTTACACCGCTGTTGGTAGTTACGATCACAAAGACTTGGTTAAGTTGATCGTGAATCTCAGTAAAGTATCTGGTGTTCCCCCCGAGCAACTGCAAGAAGTGTTTGGAGAGTGCGTCTTTTTGAATTTACTTCGCTCCATTCCTAGTCACGCCAGTTTGCAACAGTGTGAAACGACGTTTCAATTTGTTCGCCATGTTGAAGACTTTATTCATGTCGAAGTTAAGAAGCTCTATCCTGATGCTAACCCTCCGCAATTTGATTTCATTAGTGAAAACCAATCCCAATTGGTATTTGACTACCACAGCGCAAGATGTATGTCTCACGTATGCTTAGGATTGATAAAAGGTTGTGCTGCACATTTTGGTGAGGTAGTTCATATCAAACATCAAAACCAGTCAGAAGATGGCAGCAAAGTACGTTTTTGGTTAGAGGCTCAATAAGAACGATATGACGGGAAGTTCCTCATTAGAAAGGAAACTCAAACGAGAAGTTGCATCAAGAAAAGCAGCTGAGCAGCTGTTGGAACAGAAAAGCTTAGAGTTATATGAATCCAACCAGCAACTCAGTGTTGCATTGAAAAAGCTGGAGCTGAAATCTAAAAAGGATCTTCGTAAGTTTGAGTTTGAAGAGCAAATTGATGCCACGTTGATTAAGTTCGGTCGTACTTTTTTATCGAGCACGTTCGATGAAGCAATGATAGCGAGCTTTATTGAGCAGCTCACTTCTAACTCGATCATTTCTGCGGCTTACTTGTTTCTTGACGCTACAAAGCTGAGCTCATTGCGTCGTCATCACTTTGGTCACTTACAGCTTCGTCATAACAACGAGATTTTAACCTCTCCTAATTGGCAGGGAGAGAATTTGCATTTGCCAGTTATCATTGATGGGGAAACGGTTGGGGAGTTGATTTTCTCTGTGTTGCAAGATCAAATCGATCAGTCTTTTATTTCCAAACAGATGGAGCTCGTGTCTGACTTAGTTCATGGTGTTATTGGTCGACACTTAAGTTTAGAGCGAGAGGTCGAGCTGAGAAAGCGGGCTGAGGAATCAGAAAAAGCGACGAAGGAGTTTGTCGCCATGATTAACCATGAGCTGCGAACTCCTCTCAATGGCGTATTGGGTAGTGCGGAGTTATTGAGTCGAACCCAATTAGAAGAAGAGCAGCGTCAATACTTGAGCAATCTGACTCAATCAGGGGACTTATTGAGAGTTATCATTAATGATCTTCTTGATTTCAGTAAGATGAATGCCGGTATGATGGAAATCATACATAAAGTCTTTGCCTGGGAGGAGCTTGAAAAAGCCATCATGGGTGTATTTGCAGCTAAGGCTGCGGAAAAACGTATCCATTTCTCTATCGACAAAAAGCTGGGGATCCCGGAATTTTTAGTCGGTGACTTAGAGCGCATTACACAAATTTTGGTTAACTTGGTGGGAAACGCGATTAAGTTTACTCACTTGGGTGGCGTCGTGTTACGGGTGGAATGGCTTAACGGCACGGCTTATTTTGAGGTTGAAGACACTGGTATTGGCATCCCACTAAAAGCACAGCCGTCACTATTTGATCCATTTGTCCAAGTTGATCGCTCGGCGAAACGCAGCTTTGAAGGCTCAGGTTTAGGTCTCGCGATTTGTAAAAACCTCGTGGATTTGATGCAAGGTCAAATTAGCTTTGAGAGTGAAGAGCGCAAAGGGACAACTTTTAAAGTTGCTATTCCTCTTGAGGAAGGGCAAGCACAAGGCACAGCAGAGGGGGAATTGGTCACCATAGAGCGAAGCGATTTAGCAGGACGCTCAATATTAGTGGTTGATGACATCAGAATGAATCAAGTCATTGTTACTCAAATGCTGAAAAAACTCGACATTACACCTGATTTAAAAGCCAACGGCAAAGAAGCATTAGAAGCGGTGAAAAGTAAAGACTACGAACTGATATTCATGGACTGCCGAATGCCTGAAATGGATGGTTATGAGGCGACGATGTATCTGAGAGAGCGTGGCTTTACTCATCCAATTATTGCATTAACCGCTGGCACTACCATCGAAGAGCGTCAAAAGTGCATTGATTCAGGCATGGACGACATCCTCACTAAGCCGTACACCGCAACCGATATCGAACAGATTATGTGTAAGTGGCTTGAGCAGTAGACGCTGCCTCTTAAAAAGTATGTTTGTTGGCCAACGGCTAAAAGCTAAAGTACATGCAAATAAAACACACAAAAAAACGCACCACACTGGATAATGCCGATCATTTAACGATGTTTTTTGGGTCATTCTAGCGAGCCTTGGCGAGACTAAGAATCTAGTAGCAGCACGATGAGCGGGTAATGAAACAAATTTGACCACAAAGTGCTTGAATAGAAGAACCTGTATCACGCTCTTTCGTCGCTGTGCAGGGTGATGAGATACAGAAATATGCCACTCGCTGTTAAATGAGCGGCATTATCCGTTCTGGAGGCGGATTGTTTTCGTCAATAGCATTAAAGCGGCGTTGTGTGCTGTTGAAACCTACGATTGCAGCGCTGGCAAAATCTTTGAAAGCTTATCCAACGTTTCTTGATACTCAGAGGCGCAATCGCTATCTGCCACGACGCCGCCGCCAGCCCAAGCGTAAAGTTTGTTTTTTTCCGCTACAAGAGTTCGGATAGTAATGCTGGTGTCCATACGACCATGGCGTGAAATGTAGCCAATACTGCCGCAATACGCGCTGCGTCGATGCGGCTCCAGTTCTTCAATAATCTGCATTGCGCGAACTTTAGGTGCTCCCGTAATTGAACCGCCTGGAAAACACGCTCGCAGCAAATCCGCAGGAGCGTATTGTTCATCCAAATTTGCATGAATGGTGCTCACCAAATGATGCACGGCAGGGAAGCTTTCAATATCGAACAACTTTGGCACGTGAACGCTACCCGGTGATGCAACTCGACCAATATCATTACGCAGCAAATCGACAATCATCAGGTTTTCTGCCTGATCTTTTTCCGCTGTCTGCAAGTCATGGGCATTAGCGTTATCTTTCTTTGGATCTTCGCTGCGTGGGCGAGTACCTTTGATTGGTTTTGTTTCAATGACGCGATCTTTGAGCTCTAAAAAGCGCTCTGGAGAGATACTCAAAATCGAAGACTCAGGCATACGGATAAAAGCGGAAAATGGCGCTTGGTTGGCGGACTCTAATTTTAGATACGCTTGCCACTCACTGCCTTGATACGGCGCGTTAAAGCGTTGCGCCAAATTGATCTGATAACAGTCACCGCTCAACAAGTATTCTTGCACCTTGTCAAAGCGAGTGGCGTAGCTCTCTTTTGTCATGTTTGACTGCCAAGCACCAGACAAAGCGAAGTCAACGGTTTGTTCTGCTTTTTGCTCGTTTAACCATTGCCAAGCTTGCTCGATGTTCTGACCGACTAAGCATGCTTTTTTAAGCTTGTGGTCAACAACGACGGCCCATTCATACAGACCTACCGCCATATCCGGCGTGTTGAGATCTTTTTCTGCCACTTCTGGCATCGTTTCTACGCGGCGACCTAAATCGTAACTGAAGTATCCTAGCGCACCGCCGACAAAAGGCAAATCCAATTCTTTATTTAACTCTACGTGAGGAAGCCACTGTTCTTGCATCTGATGAAGCAGCGCAAATGGGTCATCTTGAGTTGAATAGGCATTCGATGGCGTTTCAACTTGTGTGTTGTCGGCAGTGGTTTCTAACGTTGCAATTGGGTTGGCAACCAATACATCGAAGCGGCTATCGATATGCGTTTTTGATGCAGAACGCAGCAACATCGCCCAAGGTAGGTGTTGAATGCGAGAAAAAAGGTGAAGAGCAAACTCTGGTGCGTATTCCAGCGCTTTAAAATCAATGAATTGATTGTCCATGTTGTTCATTTGTGTAATTTGTGACAAAGAGATCGTTCACTGCATGGCATGTCATGGGCAGCAAGAGTATCATATTCCTCTGTGTAGCCAAACTCCCTCTATTCATAGGGTTTTGAGATGGTTTACAAGTAGGCAACTTCAGCGTTTCGTGTGTCGATATCAGCCGTTCGACAATTGTTTATAAAAAACGAAGCTCAAAAGAGCAATAAGCTCAACAAACACGATTGAAGCCAAGCCAATAATGGAAGCATAACTATAACGAGGCATGTAATGACGGTAATACGCAAGCAGGATGTGATCAGCAGTGTCGCTGATGCGCTACAGTATATTTCTTACTACCACCCGCTAGACTTTGTTCAAGCTCTTGAAAAAGCCTATCACCGCGAAGAGAGCCAAGCCGCTAAAGACGCGATTGCTCAGATCTTAATTAACTCCCGAATGTCCGCAGAAGGTCACCGTCCAATTTGTCAGGATACTGGTATTGTGACGTGTTTCGTCAACATCGGTATGGGCGTGCAATGGGATTCGACCGACATGACGGTTCAGCAGATGGTAGATGAAGGTGTTCGACAAGCGTACACGAACCCTGATAACCCGTTGCGTGCGTCAGTACTTATGGATCCTGCCGGTAAACGTATTAATACCAAAGACAACACGCCTGCCGTCGTACATATCAACATGGTTCCGGGCGATAAAGTTGAAATTCAGATCGCTGCGAAGGGCGGCGGTAGTGAAAACAAAACTAAGATGGTGATGCTAAACCCATCTGACGATATTGCTGAGTGGGTAGAAAAAACGCTACCAACAATGGGGGCGGGCTGGTGTCCTCCTGGCATGCTTGGCATTGGTATTGGCGGTACGGCTGAAAAAGCAGCGGTACTGGCAAAAGAATCTCTGATGGAGCATATCGATATTCAAGATCTTATCGACCGTGGTCCACAAAACGCAGAAGAAGAGCTTCGTCTTGATATATTCAATCGCGTGAACAAACTTGGTATCGGTGCGCAAGGTCTTGGCGGTTTGACGACTGTTGTCGACGTTAAAATCAAAACTGCGCCAACGCACGCGGCTTCTAAGCCTGTTTGTTTGATCCCGAACTGTGCGGCGACTCGTCACGTACACTTCACGCTTGATGGTAGCGGCCCAGCAGAGCTAACACCACCTAAACTAGAAGATTGGCCAGACATCACTTGGGAAGCGGGCGAAAATACGCGTCGCGTAAACTTAGACACAATTACTAAAGAAGAAGTACAAGAGTGGAAGACAGGCGAAACGGTTCTTCTATCAGGTAAAATTCTGACTGGTCGTGATGCTGCGCATAAACGTATTCAAGGCATGCTAGATAACGGTGAAGGTCTACCTGAAGGCGTAGATCTCAACGGTAAGTTCATTTACTACGTAGGCCCTGTCGATGCAGTTGGTGATGAAGTCGTTGGTCCTGCTGGCCCAACAACATCTACGCGTATGGATAAATTCACCGACATGATGCTAGAAAAGACCGGCATCATGGGCATGATCGGTAAAGCTGAGCGTGGCCCTGCAACGGTTGAATCTATCAAGAATCACAAAGCGGTTTACCTAATGGCTGTCGGTGGCGCTGCGTACTTGGTGGCGAAAGCGATCAAGAAAGCTCGCGTTGTCGCATTTGAAGATTTAGGTATGGAAGCGATTTACGAATTTGAAGTTGAAGATATGCCAGTAACAGTGGCTGTCGACTCAAATGGTGTTAACGCGCACCAAATTGGTCCAGACACTTGGAAAGTGAAAATTCAAGAGATGGAAGCATAAGGCAAAGGGCAATCTTGCTGCGTCTCAGCAGAGAGAATGTGACAAGGTGCTGATTTACCTAGCAAACAATTGACAAAAGTGCAGCGAAACCTGCACTTTTTGTCTATATAATTAAGGATATAAACCTTTAGGCATAGCAATCAAACGTTATGCGAACAATAATTAGGAGACGGCATGCCTCGTTTTATTCAGATTCTACAAATTATTCTTGCTGTAGTGATAGGTGGCTTTGTTGGCTATGACTTGATTCTTCACGGTATCAGCATCTTTGATGAAAAGTACGTGACCATCACATGTGTGTTGTGGCTGATTTTAGAAATCGCTCTATTTGTTATCTATAAGTTGATCGAAGACGACTAGGCTTAAAGAAAGCGGGTTCCTGTTTAACATAGTAATCAGCGCATATAGAGTTACTAATGCTGTAGATTAAGTAAGCCTCTGAACCACTCAGGGGCTTTTCTTTTTTTAATACAGCATCAAGCCGGATGTTTTGTTCATCTTTTATTAAGGTATATAAAGTTAAACTCATAGAATTCGGGATAGAACAGTATTCGTAGCTCGAAATTCGAAGTCGCTGACAACGTTGTTTTAAAGTGGAGTAAGATAAAGAAGCGTAATGAAGAGAATAAAGAAAGAAGTTAATGACTTTATCAACAGAGGTATGGACTCTAATGTTCGAATTGCTGTCACCGGACTTTCTCGTGCCGGTAAGACGGCATTCATCACGTCATTAGTGAATCAGCTTCTTCATACTGCAACCCATGACAATTTGCCTCTTTTGACTGCGGCTAGAGATAAGCGCCTTATTGGGGCGAAACGTGAGCCTCAATCGAATATGATGGTGCCACGCTTTGCTTACGATGAGGCGATGAGCCAAATTCATGCCACTCCACCTCAGTGGCCAGTACCGACACGTGATGTGAGTGAGATTCGCTTAGCGCTCAAGTACAAACCAAATAAAACTACGAAAAAGCTGTTGAGTAAAACCGCAATTTTAAATGTTGATATTATCGACTATCCAGGAGAGTGGTTGCTCGACCTGCCTTTATTGGACATGGACTTTGCAACGTGGTCGCAAACTCAGTTTGATGCACTTAAAGGCCAGCGTGGCGATTTAGCCAAAGCTTGGCTTTCTGAACTGGAGAAAGTAGATCTCTGTACAGAAGTGAATGAGAAACTACTTGAGAAAGTTGCACACACATACACAGAGTACCTTCATTCTTGTAAAGACTCTGGCCTTCATTGGGTTCAGCCTGGCCGCTTTGTATTACCTGGTGAGCTAGCAGGCGCGCCGGTGCTACAGTTTTTTCCGTGTCGTGCTGATTCGGAAAGCAAAGCGCCCAAGGGCAGTAACTTAGCGATGCTAGAAGCCCGTTTTCAGGAATACCAACAAAAAGTAGTGAAAGCGTTTTATAAGCATCATTTTGCGACCTTCGATCGCCAGATTGTACTGGTGGATTGTTTGCAGCCTCTCAATGCTGGTGATGAAGCGTTTTACGACATGCGCCAAGCGCTAGAACAGATCATGCATAGCTTCCGTTATGGTCGTAGTAGCTTTTTGCGTCGTTTGTTCTCACCAAAAATCGACAAAGTGTTGTTTGCTGCTACAAAAGCGGATCATATCACGCCCGATCAGCACCCAAATTTGGTGTCTCTGCTCCAACAAATGGTGCATCCAGCATGGCAAACGGCAGCCTACGAGAATATTGAGATGAGCTGCATGAGTATCGCTTCCATCCAAGCAACCACGACGGGGTTTATTTCCTCTGGAGATAAGACCATCCCGGCGTTACAAGGAACAACATTGGGTGGTGAGCCGATGACTATGTTTCCCGGAGAGGTGCCGAAAAAGCTACCAAATGCAGCTTATTGGCAAAACAACGGGTTTGATTTTACGTCGTTTCGTCCGATGCCCTCACCGAATGATGAGCCAGTGAAGCACATACGCTTAGACAAAGCACTGGATTACCTGATTGGAGATAAATTGAAATGAGTGAGTTGAAGCAAAAACAAGTTTTCTCTGAAAAGGTAATGGAAAAAGATCAGCAATCGAATCAACCGGAATTGACGGCGCAGCAAACATTCGGCGAAAAAGAAACATTTGTACCAGTTGAAGTTAAAGAAGCGCACCAGGAGACCGAACAGGAATTGCAACTCGAGCATGTCATTCGTCCAAAATCGGGCAGAAAATGGCTTGCGACTGGCGCATTTGCAACTTTTGCTGGTCTGGTTGGCTGGCAAGCGGTGGACTCGGTTATAACCGCAATTCAGGCTTCTGATTGGCTGGCCTTAAGCTGGACGGGGTTTATTGCTGCGATCGCTTCGCTTGGTTTAGGAGCTATGGGTAAAGAGCTTTGGAAACTACGAAAACTACGAAATCATTTTAGTGTTCAAGAAGAAGCAGAAGCACTTGTTAATAGTGAGAGCGTTGGGAAAGGGAAAGCCTTTTGTGAAACCGTAGCAGAACAAAGTGGTGTGATGGCAGAGAATCCGGGCTTTGATCGTTGGCAGAACAGTATTAACCCTGCTCATAGTGACGCTGAAATTCTTGATATGTATGACTCGATGGTGGTGAGCCAACAAGACAAGTTGGCAACGAAAATCGTATCACAGCACGCAACCGAGTGTGCGGCCCTAGTTGCCGTGAGCCCTCTGGCTGCCGCTGATATGTTGCTGGTGGCGTGGAGAAATTTCAAAATGATCGACAACCTCTCCAAAGTATATGGGGTAGAGCTAGGTTATGCCTCTCGCATCAAGTTACTAAGAGCGGTATTTGTCAATATGGCGGCGGCTGGAGCCAGTGAGCTCGCTATTGATGCCAGTATGGATTTGATGTCGATGGATCTTGCTGGCAAAGTTTCTGCTCGTGCAGGGCAGGGGCTAGGTGTTGGTATTCTAACGGCACGTTTGGGCTTGAAAGCGATGACCTTATTGCGTCCACTACCCTGGTATCCTGACCGTCAGGTTAAGTTGGGCACCATACGCAAGGCAGTGGCGGCGAAAGTTGCATCAATTACGATGAAACCGTAACGAATATCAACTTTGATGGATAGGATTGCTTGACGCCATTCCAAGCATGATAGAAACTACTGTCAACTTTTCCTGACAGTTGTGAATTGGGATATTTTAAGTGCGTCTTGAAGTCTTATGTGAAGATCGACTCGGCTTGACCCGAGAACTGCTCGATATTTTAGCGTCTAAAAGCATCGACTTGCGTGGTATCGAAATCGATATTAGCGGTATTATCTATTTGAATTGCCCGGATATTGATTTTGATACGTTTAGTGAGCTGATGGCTGAAATCCGCCGTATTCCGGGGGTGAAAGACGTACGTAAAATCCAGTTTATGCCGATGGAGCGCCACAATACGGAGCTGCTCTCGTTAGTTGATAACTTGCCCGATCCGGTTTTTGCCATTGATCTTAAAGGTGCCGTAGACATGGCAAACATGTCTGCACTTTCATTGCTTGGCCTTCACAAGCAAGAAGTGATTGGTACTCAAATCGGTGCTTTGTTACCAAGTGTTCGTTTCTCTCGTTGGTCTGAAGGTGTTAATGGTCGAACGCGGGAAAACCTTGTGATTGATGGCTTGGACTATGTTCTAGAGTTGATGCCCGTTTATATCCGAGACGAAGCGCAAAACTCGACTCTAGCGAGTACTCTAATGACGATTCGCTCTAGTCAGCAAGTTGCCAGAATTGAAGAAGCACTACCGCTGCATAATCCTCTGGGTTTTGAGCACTTTGTTGGTATATCGAACCGTCATAAAGCACTAATGAACCAAGCTAAAAAGCTGTCTGTGCTTGACCAACCATTGTTGATTGAGGGCGAAACGGGGACTGGTAAAGAAATGCTTGCTAAAGCTTGCCACAGCCGTTCTAGCCGCGCGAGCAAGCCATTCCTAGTTTTGAGTTGTGCTTCGATGCCTGACGATGTAGCAGAAACCGAACTTTTTGGTCATGCGCCGGGTTCATTCAATCATGAACAAGGCCACAAAGGCATCTTTGAGCAAGCAAATGGCGGCACGGTATTTCTTGATGAAATCGGTGAAATGAGTTCGCACCTTCAAATCAAGCTGTTACGTTTTCTACAGGATGGTAATTTCCGTCGTGTCGGTGCAGAAGATGAGATGCATGTCGATGTTCGTATCATCGCTTCAACAAAACATAACCTTGCCGAGCTTTCTGAAGCAGGAATGTTCCGTGAAGATTTGTATTATCGTCTCAACGTACTTACGCTCAGCATTCCTCCGTTACGTAAGCGCTCAAACGACGTTGCACCATTGCTTGAGTTGTTTGTGGCGAAACATGCTCAACAGCTTGGGATTGATAAGCCAGAGTTTGATGATGGTCTAGTTGATGCCCTTGCAAATTATCAGTGGCCAGGAAACATGCGCCAGCTGGATAACATGGTTCTTCGAGCGCTCACGGAAATGGATGGTGATATACTAAACGCGGGTCACTTCAATTTACCTCAGCCTCAGTCAGTCGGCGCTGGTAGTGCAACGCTTAACATCGACGGTTCTTTGGATGAGATCATGCGTGATTATGAATCTCAAGTTCTGGAACGTTTGTATCAGTCATTCCCATCAAGCCGTAAGCTTGCTAAGCGCTTAAATGTATCGCATACCTCAATCGCTAACAAACTGCGTGATTACGGTATCCGTAAGAATTAATCGAATTGAACGAAAAGACGGAATTAATCATTTGTAATGGAAGATAACAGCTCATCTATCGCCGTTCATATGTTGGACGGTGACTTGCTTCTTCGTACCGCTGAAATCGGTGACGCAGATATGATTGCCGAATATTTTCAAGCGAACCGAGAATACCTGAAACCGTTTGAACCGAAACGTGAAGAGGCTTTTTTCTCAGTGAACGGTTGGTTGCAAAAGCTTATCAAGCTCAATGAGCTGCATCGAATGGGATTGGGGTATTATTGCCTTTTAGTCAGAGCCTCTTCGGGTGAAATGCTAGGTACGATATCCTTTAGTAGTTTGAGTCGTTTTCCTTTTTATTCTTGTAACGTCGGATATTCTCTCGCTGAAAAAGCGCAAGGGCATGGTTATATGCGTCGTGGATTAACCATGGCTTGCGACTACATGTTTAACGTTCAGAAACTGCATCGTATTCAAGCTGGCTACATGCCTCACAATAAACGCAGTGAATCTGTGCTAGAGCATGTAGGGTTCAACCGAGAAGGGTATGCAAAAGATTACCTTTTGATTAATGGTGAGTGGCAAGACCACGTTCTAACGTCGCTTATTAATCCGAATTGGCAGCAAGAAGGGCGATAGTATGGAACGATTGGAAAAGCAGTTAGCACTTGTAATCGAGCTCGATAAACTCAAAAGCATTTTGCGCCGAACTCGAGTTAAAAGTGCTGAAGGGCGCCTCGAAAATAGTGGTGAGCATAGTTGGCATGTCGCACTGATGGCAATATTGATGGAAGAGCATGCGAATGCACCTGTTGATATTTGCCGAGTGATGAAAATGTTATTGATACATGACGTAGTAGAGATCGACGCGGGCGATACCTTTGTTTATGATACTGCTGCGTCTCAAGAGCAAGCAGAAAAAGAAATTAGAGCTGCAGAGCGCTTGTTTGGTATGTTACCCAGCGATCAGGAGCAAGAGCTATTGGCGCTTTGGCATGAATTTGAAGCCGCGCAGACCGATGATGCTAAGTATGCAAAAGCACTCGATCGATTAATTCCAATGCTCTTGAACTACCATAATAATGGTCAGAGTTGGAAGGAACATGGTGTCTCACGCGAACAAGCACTTACCATTAATAAACGAATTGAATTTGGCTCTGTTACCTTATGGGACAAAGCGAAAGAGTTGATTGAAGAAGCCACAGAGAAAGGTTGGCTGAAATCGTAATAAAGGAGACTGAATGTCTTATTTGCCTTTGGATGAATACCAAAGAAAATGGATTTTTACGCATCAGTCGATGCCTGTGCCAGAAGAAGATTTGGCTTTTATTAAGCCGATGAACCAAGCCCGTTCAGCACAATTTTGGAAAGAAAATATCAGTGCTCAAAGCCCTGATATGGATAGACTTAGTTCCCAAGACTGGCCAATGAATGAGGCGAATTGGTCTGAAACTGTGGATTGGATGGCTGCGTGGGAGTCGGATGATCCTGACATGCCAGCGGAAGTTGAGGCACATATCGATTGGCAAGACGATGTGACCGTTTACTTTTGCTACGAGAAGTACAATGTCATCGAAACGAAATGGTCTATTTTTAAAAAGCACTGGAAGAACTTTCTCTTTTATGACGATGGTCCGATACTAATAGGACGTCGCCGTTCGCAAGCACTTTGGTTTGATTCAAAAGGCAATGTGAAACTCGGTGTTCGTCAATAACGAGTTATAAAGCAAAGCCACCTTTCGAGGTGGCTTTGTTTTTCTAAAGGCTGGATAATGGACTCAACACACCGCCAGCCCCGCGCTCGATAACGTGAGTATAGATTTGCGTGGTTTTTACATCAGTATGCCCTAATTGTTCCTGAACAGTTCTAATGTCTGCGCCAGATTCCAATAAGTGCGTGGCAAAACTGTGTCTTAGTGTGTGGCAAGTTACAGTTTTCTCAATGCTTGCGTCGCTTGCCGCGCGCTTTACTGCTCTTTGTATTGCGCTTTCATTGATATGATGCCTTCTGAGTTCACCAGTGTCTCGATCTGCGCTTAACTTTGTTGATGGAAACAAAAAGTGCCAGTTAAAATCTAGCTCCGCTTTTGGGTATTTACGTCGTAAACCTTCAGAGATGTATACGCCCGCATAACCAGGCATGTGTCTATCTTTAAAGTAATAGTTTCTTGCTAAATTAACTTGAGCTTTGAGTGGTTCATGCAGTTCTTTGGCTAATGTGACTGTACGATTTTTACCTCCTTTTCCTTGCCAAACGCGAACTGCACCATAATCATAATCGATATCTTGAACTCTTAAGCGTAAACATTCCATAACTCGAAGCCCGGAGCCGTAAAGAAGCTGAATATGGAGCCTATACCTCGGGTCGATATGCTGAACGAATCTTCGGATCTCCTCCCTGGATAACACAACGGGAAGTTTCTTTTCGGTCAAGGATTTCTGAAATCTCATATCAAGTGATAGTGGGGTTTTGAAATAATCACGATATAAAAATGATATTGAGTTCAGCGCCAAAGCTTGCGTTTTTACCGCAACTTTTTCTTCTACCGCTAAGTAACTCAGAAATTGAATGACATCATCTTCTGCTAGTGTTGATGGGTGTGCAAGCTGGTGAAAAGTGATAAAGCGTTTTATCCAAAATAGATAACTTTCGATAGTTTTATTCGCATAATGACGAGTAAGCATGTGCTCTTTTACACTAAGTAAAAACTGACTTTTCATGATAAATTAACCTGTTTATTTATACAGATCCGTTAATGTATCACCACTTTTGAAATTAGCGTGCTGTGCGCCGCCTAATTGCGCGCGCTACCACACATATTCATACTGTTTTTCTATTTGTTTCATATATATAAGTGCTACGATTGATAGCGCTTTTGATAAGAAAGAAGGCGATAGTCTGCCAGAAAAACGGCAAATCGCCGTATAGAAAGCGTTAGCATACTTTGATAGGAGTTCAGATGGCTACGATAGTCGAACAAATTGGTAATCGTGAAATTGACTCGGTCATCGTGTACGAATCTGACCAAGTTATAGCTTTTGCAGATCATGATCCAATCAACTTTGGGCATATTTTAATTTGTCCTAAGACTCAATACCGTACATTCATTGACCTGCCTGAGTCTGTGTTTTTTGAGATCACCGACGTTGCAAGAGATTTATATAAACGTATAGAAGCTAAGTTCAATCCCGATGGTATCGGCTTTATGCAAAACAATGGAGAGGCACCTTATTTCAACGAACTCGATCACTACCATTTGCATATTTTCCCTAGGTTTCATGGAGACCAGTACGGTTGGGTTAGTAGTGAACTTGGAATTCAAACTATGGATAAACTAAGAGAATCACTTAAAGGTCTATGAGCATTGAAAAAGTATGCTAACAAATTGTTCAAGAGTGATTCGGCACGCGTGGCATTTTTACTATGCGTTGGTTTTGGTGGTTAAGGTGTTATGCGGAAGCATCGGTATTGCGTGCCTCACACCTTAACAAGGCGTTAAATATACAAGGAGAAACTATGGCATCATTAGATTTTGAAGTTGAAAAGCAAAAGTTTAGAGAGTTCTATAACGATAATCACGATGTTTTAGAAAAAGCTAAAGATAGTTTTGTTAGTATTATTAACTCAATATTAGTGACGGAAGGTGTTTCCATATCACTTGTGTCAGGACGAGTTAAAGACCGAGAAGAGTGCATCAAAAAGTTTTCACGCAAATATCAGGCGAAGCTTGAGGAAAGTGAAACTAGTTATGAAATAAAAGATTACATCACAGATGTCCTTGGCTTGAGAGTTGTCTGCTTATATGAAAAGGATGTAATTAAAGTAAGAGATATACTTAAAGATGAGTTCTCTGTAATAGATGAAACTAACAAGATACTCGATATAGAAAGTAAAGAAGATGTATTTGGATATAAAGGGTTACATATGGACTTGCAATTGCAAGAGCCTCGTTCAGGAATGAAAGAGTATATCCTATATCGAGATCTAAGCTTTGAAGTGCAAATCAGAACTATAGTTCAAGATGCTTGGAGTGTGTTGGATCATAAGATTAAGTATAAAAAGTCAATCCCGCCAGAATTAAAAAGACGTATTAATACTTTGGCTGCGTTATTCGAGCTAGCTGATAGAGAGTTCCTTAGTATAAGAGAAGAAACCGAGAAACTGCAGGCTCAAGCTGACAGTAATGATTCAATTGCTGCTAGACCTCTTGATGTATTTAACTTTGGTTCGGCTGTTTCTACCTTCTTTGAAGGTTTCAAGTTTCAATCTCATAAAGTTGACGGCTTTGTAGAAGAAGTTATGGGATATAAGAAAATTACGGTTGAAGAGTTTAGGGGGGTGATAGCCAATAGCCTTGATATAGTAAGAGAATTTGAAATGCAGTTAGGCTCGGAGGGTACAACAAAACATCAGTTTAATCCGTTTACCGTAATTCGTCATGCCTTATATTCTCATGATCCTGCTACATACGAGCGCATATTGTATGACAAACAAAGAGCTGCTTTTGATGCTTGGTTGGCTGAAAGACAAGACCCAGCAGCTGCTTAGTATATTTAACAAACTGTTCAAGAGGGATTCGCAACGCGTGGCATCTTCACTATGCGTTGGTTTAAGTGATTAAGGTGGTATGCGGCGGCATTGGTATTGCGTTGCTCACCCCTTAACAGGGCGTTATGCTTAATCATGTAAAATCAGTGGTTTATGTTTTTCTCTGTTCCCTTGGCTGATTGGCTTTGTGCTCATC